>JANLUJ010000426.1:0-3111 GCA_031363425.1 Pirellula sp. | reverse complement strand
GATGGATAACTTCAAAGTGACTTTGGGGTTGCCGCCATATGTTTGCATTGAAATCAAAGATCCGATTCTGAATCAGTTCAATTTGATCAGTTCGGAGCTCAAAGAACGACGAGATCAGGTGGCCGATTTGCGCAATTCGATCGGTGACAGCAATTCGAAATTGTTGGAGCTGAGTCCCATTCAAATTGAACAGGATACGGGAACCAAATATCGGACATTGAAATGGAACGAAGATACTGCCACGGCGGTCAGCGAGATTCGAGGACGGATAGACAAGATTGAATCGATCCGACGCAGACTACTAGATCAAGACTTCTCTCAGCTTCGTCAAGACATCGACAAGCTACGAAGTGTCTCTGGTGCCCGCGAAGCTGAGTTGGCGCGATTGCGTGAAGTCTATCTTCAAGAACGATCCACGGTTTGCAACCTATTGCCCACCGAGTCGTTGGATATAGCGCTACTCGATTCCGGAGAAATCAAGGCACTGCCGGATGTCCTGACTAAGGACGTCGAAAGACTGGAGAAGCGATTTCAAGATCGTGAAAAAAAGATCAAAAAGCTTGATGCTGATCTTGGACAATTGCTGTCCAAACGCGACGAAAAGGACAGTAGAAAGCTTTTTGAAACGCTGCGAGATCAGGCGCTGTTACCAAGTCAAAGTATCCTTGCGGAATTTGCTGAAGATGTTTTGGCACTCCAGGTGTTGCAGGCTCGTGCGAGAATCGAAAGCGTTGTTCTTCCACCCGTAGATATTATGCCAGAGGAGGCAGTAGAAATCGCAAGAACGAATCGCTTGGACTGGATGAATACGCGAGCTGGACTCGTCGATTCATGGCGGTCGATAGAGGTCGTTGCTGACAACCTAGAAAGCACATTGGATGTAGTGTTCTCCGGCGATATGCAAAACATAAACGACAATCCCTTGTCGTTGAGAGGGAAAACAGGACGACTGCGGGCCGGATTGCAGTGGGACTCTCCCCTGACTCGCATGCAAGAACGAAACTCGTATCGACAGGTTCTCATCGAGTACCAACAAGCCAAGCGAACTTACTACCGATTTGAAGACACCGTGTGGCAAACTCTGCGCTCTGAATTGCGAAACATTCGCTACAACCAGTACAATTTTGAGTTGCAACGATACGCTGTTCGAATCGCCGCACAACAGATAACCATCAATGAAGACTTGCGGCAAATTCGTGAGAGCTTGAGCCTTGCCTCAGGACCCACGGCAGCCCGCGATAGTGTCTCTGCCTTGGCGGACTTGTTAACCGCACAAAATACATTCCTAGGAGTTTGGGTTTTCTACGAAGCACAACGTCGAAACCTTGACCAGGACCTTGGTACGATACGAGTCGATGAGAGCAACATTTGGGTGGATCCAGGTTCGATCACTTCGAAAGCTTACGGATTCAATGGTGGAAGTGGAAACAATGGCTCGATCGATTCGCAGATGTTATGGAACGAAGGGGGGCAATCGTCTGACATTGGGCCACCCGTAATCATAGATTCGAATACGATTCCACATCCATTCAATCCGGGGGCCGTGGCGCGTGAGGTGATGCCGCTCAAGCTACAATAGAATGCGCACGTGGCGGATGCTGCCAGCATCCGAGCCGACGTTGGCATCCGAGCCGACGCTAGCAGCGTCGGCCACGATGGTAATTCTTTGAGCAAGCTTCGCAGGAACTCCATGGAAAACTTAGACGAGGACGCTTCGTCCTTGCTGCCTTTCGGGGCCGAACACTTCATGCGACGCGCAATCGAACTTGCTCAGCAAGCGGCTGCTGAGGATGAGGTTCCTGTCGGCGCGATCATTGTTCACAAACATCAGATCATTGCTGCCGCTTACAATCAACGCGAAAACTTGGCGGATCCCACAGCTCACGCCGAAATGATTGCGATCACGCAAGCCGCTGCACAGCTGAAGTCCTGGCGGCTAATCGATTGCGATTTGTATGTCACCCTGGAACCGTGCCCCATGTGCGCAGGAGCAATTCTGCAATCGCGTATTCCTAGAGTCTTTTATGGCGCGATCGATCGGAAAGCAGGGGCGGTCGAGTCGATGTACCAACTTTTGTCGGACTCAAGACTGAATCATCAATGCAAAATTCAGGGTGGTGTGTTGGCGATTGAATGCGGTCGAGTGTTGACCGAATTTTTTGAAGAGAAACGCCGACACGGGAAAAAATAAAGTACCGCAAGCCGTAAGCGTCGGCCAAAGCTGCACAGCAGTTGCCGGCGGCTCGGTGCAAACGGGATGGAACGAAGTTTAAACGGAGTGGGAAAGCTACGTCGAATATTCCGAGTTGAATCGAACATATTCCGTATTTAAATCGGTTGTCCAATGGGTGGCTTTACCTGGCCCCAAGCCAACTTGCAGATCGATTTCAGTAAGTTTGCTGGCCTTGATCGAGTGACTCACTATTGTGGCATCAAACGACAGAGGCTCGCCCCGTTCAAAAAGTGGGATTCCATTAATCTTGAGGGCAGTATGGTCCGGTCGAATCGGAACGCCCGCGTAGCCAGCGGCTGACACAATACGGCCCCAATTTGGATCTCCACCCGTGATCGCAGTCTTTACAAGGTTGCTCAACGCAATACTGCGTGCAACCGCGTCTGCATCTGCGTCGGTATTCGAACCTTGAATTCGGATTTCGATAAGATGCGTGGCTCCTTCTCCATCGTCTGGAATTTTCTTTGCCAATTCAATCGCCATACTTTCAAGTTGTTTTGCAAATTCCTCTTCGTTCGCTCCCTGAAGGGCAGGGCAGGTGGGAGTGGGTTGCGCCGCAAGCATCACGAGCGAGTCGTTGGTGCTCATGTGTCCCTCGACACTTATGCAGTTGAACGACTTATTGGCGGCAGACTGTAGCAATCGTTGGGCCTGGGCAGGTTCGAGAGGCGCGTCCGTAATGACAATTGCTAACATCGTGGCCATCTTGGGTCCGATCATTCCAGCGCCCTTGCACATTCCTACAATGTGCGTTTCATGTTCACCAAGTCGGAATTTTCGTTCGGTTGTTTTTCTAGCGATATCCGTTGTGAGAATAGCATCGCAGGCATTTAAGAAAGCTTGTTCGGTCGATGCTAATTCCTTGGCGGCAACCGTGA
>JANLUJ010000413.1:0-6141 GCA_031363425.1 Pirellula sp. | reverse complement strand
CGCAGCTGCTTAAGAAACAGTCCAGCTGGAATTGGCCCGAGACCAACCGTGTGGTTCAACAGATGAATGCTTACCTTCGGAGTAGCAAGCCTGGCATCGATGTTGGGCAATTGCAGGCCGCTGGATCGGAAACGGTAGCCCTCAAAGGGGTTGATCTCCTCGACTTCGTTTTGACCTCGACAGCCAAAATCGAGCCCTCCGTATCGGCTCTCAAGGACGTCATCGATGCACCATCATCGTCGAGCAACTTCGTCAAGATGGATGCCCAGCTCAGTTCGATTTTGGCCAACGGTAGTATCCCAGCATGGCTACGCGCCGATCTGCAGTTAATTTGCTGCCGCTACATGGTTCATAACGGATTGTACGATGAAGCACTGCAGCGGCTTCTACCCCTTGCGCAAGAATCCACCTCGGACCCAGCCACCTGGCTGTTCTGTATGGGCGTGTGCCAACACCACTTGATGCAGCGATCGGCCTGTTTGGAGACGCTCGAAAAGCTATTGGAACGAGAAACCGAGCTACCGACCCGATATGCGATCACTGCTCGCTTAATGCAAGCGGATATCAAGCCATACAAAGAAGATTCCTTGGACGAAATTGCCAGAATGATGAATGATGTTGAACGCCGGTTGGCTTTGGGGCGCGCCGGAAAGACCGTTCGCGACAAAGAGCAAGCCATCGTAGACAAGCTAGACAAAATGATCGAAAAACTGGAACAGCAGCAACAGCAGCAACAACAACAGCAACAACAAAAGAAAAGCGGTGGAAACGCCAAGGGTCAGAAACCGAATCAAGGGGGAAAACCAATGGAAGACACCCAAATTGCGGGAGAGAAAGGCCCGGGCGATGTGGACCAAAAGGACATCGGTAGCGGCAGTGGATGGGGAGATCTACCAGCCGCGAAACGCCAAGAAGCTCTGCAAAACATTACCAAGGACTTGCCAAGTCACTTCCGCGAAGTTATCGAAGCTTACTTCAAACGTTTAGCGAGCAGCAACCCATGAAAGCCGAAGTCAACACCGCCAAAGTTAAACGTCGAAAACTTTGGTTTCATTCCATTGCTGACCTTCTAAGTGAATTGGAGCGAGTTGAAACGGCAGAGCGAAATGGAAAGCTAAGGACCACCGGAAACTGGTCTGTCGGACAAATCCTCGCTCATCTATCGGCATGGATCGAATACGGTTGGGAGGGATATCCGATTGGTTCGCCACCATTCTTCATCAAATGGATTTTGGTTCGAGTGGTTCGTCGGTACCTACGAAAAGGAATGCCGGCAGGTGCAAGAATCCCTGGGATTGAGGGGGGCACAAAAGGACAGGAACCCATGCAAACCAATGAGGCCCTTGCGAGATTGAGAAAAGCACTATTCCGATTGCAAAGTGGTGAACAAGCGCTGCATGATAGCCCGGCGTTTGGTCCCATGAGTCATGAAGATCGAACCCAACTCAATCTGCGCCATGCCGAACTTCACTTGAGTTTCCTAGAACTAGAGTGAGCCACTCGTTGCAAATTCGTTTTGCCTACAAAAGAATGTCCTCATGTTGCGTAATATGAAACAATTGTTTTTGGCACTTGGCATCCTTGCCGCATTGACTTCAACCAACTCATTGGGTCAAGACACAAAGTCGAAAAGCATTCGGGCCCTGCTCATCGCTGGCGGTTGTTGCCACGATTATGCCAAACAGCAAGCGTCGCTTTGCAAGGGAATACAGTCGCGTGCCAACGTACAAATCGACGTCTATTGGACGGACAATTCAACAACCACTCCGATCTTACCTTTGTATGCAAAGCTTAATTGGGCTGAGGAATACGATGTGATCATTCATGACGAATGCGCAGCCGATATCAAAGATCCCGCAATCGTAAATCGAATCGTCCAAGCCCATCAGAAGATACCCGCTGTCCACTTGCACTGTGCGATGCACAGCTTCCGCACCGGGTCCGATGCTTGGTTCAAACACTTAGGGCTTCAGTCCAGCGGACATGGTCCACAAGAACCGATCGATATCCATATCGTTGACACCAAGCACCCGATCACGGAAACCCTCGGCAATTGGACAACCATCAAGGAAGAACTTTACAACAACGTCAAACTCTTCGACGCCTATCCACTCGCCATTGGCAAACAAAGCGTTGGCAAAGGAAACAAGGCCAGCATAGATGAGGCGGTTGTCGCTTGGGTCAATGAATCTCAAGGAGCGAGGAGCTTCAGCACCACGATTGGCCATAATACGGAAACGGTTGAAGACGCGCGCTACCTCGAATTGGTGACACGCGGGCTATTGTGGACTTGCGGAAAACTGACGCCCGATTATCTGCGACCTTACCAAGGCGATAGCAAAGTCACATTCATCGACAAGACGAAATTCAAAGCGCCAACCGAACCTAGTACAGCCAAGGCTCCTGATGGCGCAACTCTGGTCAAAGCCACCGCGTCCAGCACTCAAGCAAATCAGGACAGCTATCTCGCATTCGATGGCAGTGCAGATACACGTTGGTGTGCTGACGGTGGCGGCTTTCCCGAGTGGCTCCAACTGGAGTTTGAAAAACCACATCAATTGAAAGAAATAGAAATCGTATGGGAGTTCGCGGACAAAAACTATCGCCACCGTGTCGAAGGATCCGTCGATGGAAGAACTTGGCTGCCACTTCTCGACAAATCAGATAGCAACGGCAACAAACATGGTAAGGCACAACTTGCAGAACATCTGCCAATCCAATTCGTGCGGATCACGGGCATCGGTGCTCCAGCGGGTAGTTGGTGCAGTATTCGTGAAGTCAAAATCAAAGGAGAGGGCATCGGAACGCTATGGCCTGCTGACGTCAAGAGCGTAAACGGAGCATTCGTTCCTGCGCAAGACAACTCGCTGGCCAAGGCAGGAAACACTATCCCCCGAATCGAAAAACGAACGGCGGCAGAGGAAGCTGCAATCCTGAAAGATGTTCAAGTCCCAGAGGGGTTTGAAGTGACGGTTTTCGCGTCGCCACCGGCTGTCAACTACCCGGTTTTTGTTGCCGCATCGGTGGATGGTACGCTGTATGTTAGTTCCGATGGCAACGGTTCACTCGGGCGAAATCCTGAACGTGGTCGCGTCATTCGATTGAGAGACTTGGATGGCGATGGGCGCGCAGACGAGACGAAGGTGTTTTGTGAAATCGATGCACCACGTGGCTTGGTCTGGGACCACGATCGACTCTATGTCATGCACCCGCCCCATTTGAGCGCGTTCATCGACAAAGACGGCGATGGCATTGCGGACGAACAAAAGACGCTAGTAAAAAATTTGGCATTTGGATATGACAAGCGGCCAGCCGACCACACAACCAACGGTGTGAGCATGGGTGCTGATGGTTGGTTGTACATCGCTGGGGGCGACTTCGGTTTTATGGAGGCAGAGGGTACGGATGGCCGAAAACTAACGCACCGTGGCGGTGGTGTCATTCGAGTGCGACCCGATGGTACGGGTTTAGAAGTCTATTCGACGGGCACTCGAAATATTCTCGAAGTCGCCATTAGCCCTCAAATGGAAATGTTTGCTCGCGACAACACCAACGACGGAGGTGGATGGGATGTCCGCATGCATCACTTCACAGGTATGGATGACCACGGTTACCCTCGGTTGTACAAGAACTTTTGGGATGAAGCGGTTCAACCATTGGCCGACTATGGTGGAGGATCCGGGTGCGGTGCGGTGTACATCGACGAACCTGGATTTGGCAAGTGGGGCAACGCGCCGTTTACCGCCGACTGGGGTACGGGTTCGCTCTTTCGCCATTCGGTCTCACCGCGAGGAGCAACCTACGAGGAAACGGCCAAACCGGAGTCGTTTATCAAAATGACTCGGCCAACCGATGCCGACGTCGATGGGAACAGCCGGGTCTATTGCGCCAGCTGGCGAGGAGCAACCTTCGATTGGGCCGGACCCGATGTTGGCTACATCGTCTGCGTCAAACCCAAGGGCTTCCAACCCGCGCCCATGCCAAATTTCGCAACGGCCACCGACATCGAACTCATCGAGCAATTGAAGTCGAACAGCTATCGACGAAGGATCGAGTCCGAACGAGAACTGATGCGAAGAGGCAACACAGCCTATCGTCAGCTACTCGAGTCGAGTCTTGCATCGCGAAGTCCAGATCGCAATTTGCTCGATCAGCTCCAATCCACGGCAACGGATTCGGAACTGGTCGAAGCAATTTTCCATACGGATCCTGTGATTGCACACACCGCCATCCGTTGCATCGCCAAACGGAATGGTTATGCCTCCTGTTGGAAAGAACTTGATGAGGGAAAGCGAGATGCGAAGCCAGTCCTTCGTGCGCTTGCGATGATGCACCTTCCGGAGGTTGTCGATGATTTGATCACTCGAATCTCGAAGTGGACGAAACCAGAAAAGCGGCGAGAGATTTTATCGGCGCTTTGCCGACTTCACTTCGTTGAGGGTGAATGGAAAGGGGATTCTTGGGGTACTCGGCCCGATACACGCGGGCCCTACTATCAGCCTGAACCATGGAACGAATCCAATAAAATCTTGGAGGTGCTAAAGCATGCCATCGACCATGCGAAGCCCGATGACGCTGCCTTCTTGATTGAGTCGATGCAACGCAATCGAATCGAGCCCAATGACTCCCTCCAGCGCATGTTGAAACTGGCCAAATCGAATGAAGAGTTTCTTGGCCTTGCTATTTCCCAGTTGGCATCCGCGAACGACGTTTCAAACGAAGGGATGGAGCTTTTGCTGCGTGCGGTGAACAAAGAGGTTGCTTCATTTGCGATGCTATCCGACGCAGTGGTTGCGCTATCGAAACGGGAGTCGCAAGAATCGCCGACCGCGATCCTGAAGGCTTTGTCCGGACTGACGCGGGTGAAGGAAACCAACAACGAGCGCAGCAAAGCCCGCGATGCATTCGTGAACTCGACGAAAATGGACATGCATGTCGCTTTGTTCGAAAAAGCCGCTCAATCGTTTGACCGAGACGCTGGATTTTGGGCCGAGGCCGCCTTGCTCGCGATTGCATCGCGCAAGAACGGGGGGCCTGAACCTCAGGCGATGGCCAGTAAAGCCATCGAGGATGCATGGCAAATAACCGATCGGCGAGGTCGCATGATGCAAGCGGCTGCGGAGATCGGCAATCACTCCTTGGACAGCAAGATATTGAAAGCGGTGGACGACCCTGATGAATCAATTGCGAAGATTGCCAAATCGGTCGTCCAGCAACTCAAAATTAAACCGCAAGTGGTTGATAGTTCGCCGAAAATCGGCACCCTCTCGTTGGAAGATACCGTAGCCAAGGTCGTAGCAAGTCACGGAGACGTATCTCTTGGAAAAGAAGTCTTCGCCAAAGCAAATTGCGCTGCATGCCATACCGTACGACAAGACGAAATTCAAAAAGGCCCGTATCTCGGAACGATAGCCAAGACGTACAAGCGGCCGGAATTGACGACGGCTGTGTTGGAACCTAGCAAAACAATTGCACAAGGCTTTGTTACAAACTTGATCGTAACCAAAGAGGGTGAGTTGCGAAGCGGCTTCGTCACCAGTGAGCTTGCCGATCGGGTAACGATTCGAGATCAAAAAGGAGCTGAGTTTATGGTACTGAAAGAGGACATCGAAGAACGAAAGACTTCGTTAACCTCAGTGATGCCAGCCGGAGTCATGAACGAATTCACAACGCATGAACTCGCATCGCTGATCGACTATCTTGAGTCACTGGCTCCCTAGCTAAGTTGGTTGGCAAATGGCTGCGGGGCATTGCATTATGCCGTCGGCTTTACATCTAGAGATCCCACCTTCTTTTCCAGACAGATTGCAACATACCTAACGGAAATATGTCTAGAATAGAGGTTGAGTATTGCTAACGCATTTCCTTCCATTCAGTCCCTAAGGCGACCGGCAGACTGAAGAGTACCAGTAGCACGACGTGCGAGTTTTGAAGTTGCACATTCCTTAGAGCCGAAGGTTCGACAGAACTTAGCCGGTGGTGAAACCACCGGAATCGGAGTAAATTGCGAGTCCGAGTCCCCGAGGGACGGCAGATCGTCGGTTCTGTCGTCCCTTCGGGACTTAACTCGAGGTGCTCTCATCCGAACCGGGGTTTTACAACCCCGGCTAAGATCTGTCGGTCCTACGGACCTAAAACAGT
>JANLUJ010000396.1:0-19831 GCA_031363425.1 Pirellula sp. | reverse complement strand
CAACGCCAATACTTGCGCAAACGGAAACTTGGTGGGCTCTGTACACGCTGGCAAGGTTTGAAAAGAAACTGATGCGAAAGCTAATCGACATTCAGATTCCGTTCTACGGTCCAACGATTGCACGCCGCTATCGATCCCCGCAGGGGCGAATACGAACCAGCGTTGAACCTCTGTTTCCCAACTACGTCTTTATAATGGGAGACGAGATGGCTCGCTACAAAGCCGTTTCAACTGGCAGTGTTAGCCGATGGATGCCTGTTGCAGATTCAGCTGAACTAGTGACCGATTTGAGGCAAATTCGCCGTCTCATACTAACTGAATCGCCCTTGTCTCCTGAGCTTCGGCTACAACCGGGTCAAAAGGTTCGTGTTAAGACGGGGGTGTTCAAAGGATTCGAGGGTACGATCATTCGTCGCGAAAACGAGGTTAGACTATTGATTTCGGTGCGTTACATGGGCCGCGGCGCAAGCGTTGCGTTGGATGACTGCCAGTTAGAGGCTGTTTGAGATCTAATGAGGCTAGAGCGAGGTGCGGCCCATGCCGGTTAGCCGCTACGCGGTTTAACCGATCCAACCGATTATCCAAGATCGCGGGCATCAGGAAAAAGTATCCAATGTTGTTTTCAAAATACGAATTACGCAGTTCGGTTCTCCATGATTGAATCCCCAGTGTTTGTCGCTGGCCACGGTGGCATGGTCGGATCGGCCGTATGTCGCCGGCTTGCGACTTTGCCAGGCATCCAAGTAATCACTCGTTCACGCCGCGAGTTGGATCTTTGCGAAGAGTCGCAGGTAAATGAGTTTTTCTCCAAGTACCGTCCGGCGACCGTTATTTTTGCCTCAGCGAAAGTCGGCGGGATTCATGCGAACAAGTCGTTTCCAGTTGAGTTTTTGACCGACAATTTACGACAGGAATTGGCGACGATTCACGCTAGCTATCGAAACCAGGTTGGGCGTTTTCTTTTTTTGGGGAGTACCTGCATCTATCCCAGACTTGCCAAACAGCCGATCAAAGAGGATGAATTGCTGGTCAGTCCATTGGAGCAAACAAACGAAGCGTACGCGCTCGCTAAGATTGCTGGTTTGAAACTCTGTCAATATTTTCGTCAGCAGTACGGCGTACTGTACCATTCGGCCATGCCCACAAACCTGTATGGACCCGGGGACAATTACCACCCCGATAACAGTCATGTATTGCCAGGCATGATTCGCCGAATTCATGACGCGAAAGAACGCGGCGACGCATCGGTGACCATATGGGGCACGGGGACGCCATTGCGAGAGTTCTTGCACGTCGATGATTTGGCAGACGCCATCCTGCATCTTTGCCAACTCGAGAATCCGCCCGATTGGGTCAACGTGGGGACAAGCGTCGATGTTAGTATCTTGGAACTTGCACGTTTGGTAGCTAAGACGATCGGATTTACCGGAGAAATCCGAACCGATCCATCCAAGCCAGATGGCACGCCGCGAAAGCTAACCGATACCAGCTTGATCCGCTCTACGGGTTGGGCACCTAAAATTGAGTTGGCACAGGGCATCGCCTTAACATACCAATGCTTCTTGCAGGAAGCGGGATCGGGTCAGTTGCGTTCCAAGTAAGACGCTTCGGTTTAGTCGCATCTCATCACTTGATTTAGAAGCGAGGCAACATTGTTTATACCGGGAGGGAGAGGCGCCTCGCTCTCCCATTGGAACCCTTGGCAGGTAGTTTTCATCCTGCCGCTCGCCTTAGAAGAGGCCGCCGACTGAGTTAGCGTGAAATGAAAATTTCTTGCCTTGAAGCTTGGACGCAACCGCTTTGAAGACTCCCTCGTGATCGGTGCTCGCGGAACTGCCCGGTCCTGCATCAACAAAGGTCCAACCTCGCTGTACCTCACGTGCAAAGTCCACAACCAAACATCGCGAATGGAATGCGGTTGAGACTCGTTCCGCCAGCGTTGCAAGGATGAGCAAATCGCTGGAAGTGGGTGGAAATCCTTCGGGCAAAGGAATCGCATTCAAATGTTGGAAGGACCAAGCAAAAGGCTTGCCGTCGATCACCCATACGCGGATTTCTTGCGGCAGAGTTCCATAGGTGCTCGTACCAGCCTGAGCACATTCCTTCCATTCTCGAGCGATCACCAAAGCATTCCAACCTAACAAGCGACGTAAGTCTGCAGCTTCCAACAACAATTCGTTTGCGTTGCGAACACGTGAAATACTTCCACCCAGTTTCAATGAACTATCCGAAGCTCGCACGTAGAGCGGATAAGTCAAATCCTCGGGAAGGCTCTCATTCCACGCCAATCTCCAAGTGCGAGACATCGGCAAGTCGATCGATGCAGAACTCAAATGATCCAAAATTGACTCTAAAGTCATCAACGGAAATCGTTCGTCAGCACGGTCTCTAAGATTTGGGCGATCACCGACTAGTTCTTCAAAGTCCGAAATGGCTCCGGCAATCGAAAACAAAAAACCTTCTTCATTCGGTTCGCATTCACCGACGGGTTTTGCCCCTAAGTCGTCTAACCAATAGAGAATGCGGCTTCCTCGCTGTTGATGGACAGAGTCATCACGGTCATCGTAGAACAAGTTCATCGAACTAGCGTTTCGGTTAGATGTACGAAAACGCCATGAGAGTAGACATATCTGTTTGATTGGTCAAACAGATGATGGCAAACTTTCCTGATATTAGCGAAATCGGTAGGTTACCTAGCTGATTCGCTGCCGCAAAAAATTTGTGACAGCGATCACTTTCAAGGTTGTTCTATTTCACAGGTGCCGACTTGAGGCGAAAAACGGTCCCTATGTCGATCAAAGACTTTTCCGGCAAATCCGTAGAGAATGTGATCTTGCCTTTGATTTCTTTGCCTAATTCGGATGCCTTGGGTTTGATAATCATGGGCAATGCATGTAGCGATTTGCTCTCTTCGCTCAAAGACGCTTCTATGTCGAATTCCCCACTATCAACCGATTTGATCAAGAACGGTTGCTGGCCCTTCAATACAACTAGCTGTTTTATAGGCTCGCCCTGGAAAATTTCACCTAGTGAAAGAGTTTGAGGCGAAACCGAAATTTCGGGCGCGATGTTGGCTACCAATCGAAGCGGTACTGTAGTTAGATTGCGATCGTTGGTGTGAATCACTAACTCGCTTTCCAAAGGGCCGACGGGCGCATCTGCCGAAATTGAAACCGCCAGAGAATAACGAATCCGTCCATTCTGACGGGAAACCTCCGTCGGAACTACGGAAACAAAGGAGTCACTTGTGGTAACCTCATTGATTTGCCATGCAGGCTTGCCGGCATAATCAACTCCAACCTCAATTGTTTTCAACGCACCTTGCATGATGTTTCCAAAGGTCGCTTCGCCAGGCTGGAACACGACGTCCGAACGGATATAGCCTTTTACATGGAGCTGGATTTCACCGAAAGTGGGCTTGTCAATCGTGACCGTGAGAGTTGCCGCTCGCGAGCCCGTGTGGGTACCCGTGTTAAACTTCGCTAGTATGCTGCCTCGTCCACCGGGAGGGACGCTTTCCGTTTCGACTATCGGTGTTGTACAACCACACGAGGTCCTTACGCTTCGAACTTGAATCGTTTGGTTGTATGGATTTTCGAAAGTGAAGCGATATTCGGTTTTGGCAGCGCGTGCAACCGTCCCGAAATCGTGATTGGTAGTTTTGAAAAGACTAGAAAATTGGGAAGCCGACACAGTCGACGCCCAGGCCGCTATGACAATAGCAGTCGCCACAAGGGTGCGCATAGAAAATCTCCACGGATTGCTTTAACTTGAATTGGCTGAAATTGGGCTGTTGCAACAATAGGTCGACTGATTCGCCAATCAAAACGTTGGAGCGGAGGATCGGCGGCGACATAAATTCACAACGGGTTTGGAGCGGCCCAATGCGAGATACTCGACTCGCTAATCGGTTATCAGCATGGAGTGTTTGAGAGACACAATCTTTCGCTAAGTTTTTTTGTGAATGTTCTAAAGATGCATGCTTGTTTCCGGATCTCTATAAATAGCTGTAGAGCCGTTCCAATTACGACAATCAGAAAATTCCTAGTTACCTACAACTTCATTCATTGGTATATTTTTGGGTAGATGATGCGAGATACCTTTTTCCATTGGAGTACGTAATCGTGAACCTAGTTGACATGCTGAAGAATCAATTGGCCGGCGAAGTTGGAAAAAAGCTTGGTGGGATGGTCGGCCTAAATGATTCGGACATGACAAAGATCCTTGGAGCAGGATTGCCAAGCGTACTATCCGGGCTAGGAGCAATGGCCTCTAGCAAGAGCGGCGCCGACAAGCTCGCCAAAACAATTGGAGGCATGGACTCCAATGTTTTTGGTGATCTTGGAAAGATGCTCGGAAGCAGCGCTTTGGGATCGGGAGGTAGCCTCCTCGGTAGCTTGATGGGTGGAGGCGTCGTCGACGGCATTGCAAACGTGATCGCCAAGTTCACTGGAATTAATGTGACGATGGTAAAGACAGCTTTGGGATTTCTTGCACCGATGGTGCTTGGCTCGGTGGGCTCAACGTTTAAGGGAAGCAAGCCAGATGGTGCCGCAATACAAAAATTGTTTAGCGACCAAAAGAGCAATATTGCCGCTGCCATGCCCGCCGGATTAACGCTCGATGCAATTCCAGGATTCAAGTCTCTCGGAAGCAACCTTTCTAGTGCAGCAAACCAAGTTGCTTCTGAAGCGAGCGGCGGGTTCGGTAAGTTGCTTGTACCGGGTGCAGTCATCGCGGCCTTGATCGCCGCCGGAGTCTTCTTTTTTAATCGCGGGGGCGATGCAACAAAAAAGACGGAGAATGCGACTCCGCCGTCGTTCAACAACGAAACGTATGGGGCTTCACAGCTTGCCGAGCAAGCAAAAGCGGCGGGAGTCGACGCTGTTAAGACTAGCTTCACCGGAATGATGGACGGGCTTTTTACCAATCTCGACACGATCAAGGATGCCGCTGGCGCCGAAGCAGCTGTACCAGCTTTGAAAGAGATGGCTTCAAAAGTCGACGGAATGGGGCTTAGTTTGAGCGCGTTGCCAGACACACAAAGGTCGATGATAGGTGGCATCATTAAGTCACAAATGGAAAAACTAAATCCGCTAATTGAAAAGGTCTCGGCTTTGCCCGGTGTCGGAGACGCGATCAAGCAGATACTTATTCAACTAAAGGAAAAGTTGTCGAGTTTCATAAGCTAAATTCGTTTCAGCGTTCGTCGATTTGTACAGGAGCGGTTGTGTGGGTTTGGCAAATAGCGGAATCTACCAATAGATTAGGCCACTCGAACCATTGGACCGTGGATGCCAGATTCAAATAGCAGGGATGCAGACGCTATTACGGAACTATTGTCAGCCTATCGAAGCTTCGATGGTCCCTTCGATGAATTGACGACAAAAGAAGGTGATGTCCGACGTGGATACCGTCGATTGATCGGCGTGGAACCTCGACTGACTGGTCCAGAGGTTTACGTGCGTTGGAGATTGGCCAAACAATCGCTCAAAGATAATCCTCCTGCTTCGTCGGGGCAGCTAACTAAAGCCGGTTCGATACACGCTTGGGACTTAGATCCCATTCCGTTCGTCATCGAAGCATCGGAGTGGAGCAATCTTTACTCTGGCATGCAACAGCGTATGCAAGTTCTCGATCTGCTGCTCCAAGATGTGTACGGTGAACAAAGACTTCTCGCCGATGGCGTGCTACCGAGTGAGCTCATCTACGGCTGCCCGGCATACCTGCGCCCCGCAAAACGTCCAGCCAACTCAATAAGTGTCAGGAAACTCTATTTGTATGCGGCACAGATATCGCGGAATAGCCACGGCGATTGGCAAGTGATGGCTGATCGAACGCAGGGTCCTAGTGGATGCGGGCATGCCGTTGAAAATAGAATTGCCATGTCCAGAATCCTATCCGAGGACTTCCAGAAGATGCAGGTCCAACGGTTGGCAGGCTTCTTTTCAACGCTTCGGCAATCATTGCAAGACGCTGCACCTATTCGAGAGAAGAATGCTCGTTCGGCCTTGCTCTCGCCTGGAGTGCAAAGCCAAACCTACTTCGAGGACGCGTACTTGGCGCGTTATCTTGGGTATACACTTACGCAGACAACCGATCTCACGGTTCGTGGCGGTGCGGTATATCTCAAAACACTGGGAGGACTTGTTCGTATAGACAGCATCCTTCGCCGTCTGCCGGATGGAATGTGCGATCCTCTCGAAATTGATCCGTCCTCTAGCGAAGGCATTCCGGGACTGGCCCAAGCGGAACGAGAGAACAAAGTGTTGCTTGCCAATGGGCTTGGTACTGGTTGGACAGAAAGCCCTGCCGTGACTGCCATATTACCCAGGCTGTGTAAAGCACTACTGAATCAGGATCTAATGTTGCCAAACATGCCTATGTGGTGGTGCGGTGATCAGGAATCCATGGAGTATGTAATCTCTAACATAGATCGTCTTCTCTTACGAGACTCGTTTCTACGCCACTCGGCTAGTCAAACGATCGGGGCGCACCTGAGTTCATTTCAACGAGAAACAATCACTTCGGACATTCGCCGATCCCCTTGGCGATATGTCGCCACAACAACCCCAGAATTCGGACGGACTCCGACCTGGGTGAACAATCATGTTGTTGCTTGGCCATCCGTGATTCGATTGTTTGGATGTGCTACCAAGAATCGGTTTGAGATTATGCCAGGCGGAGTTGCTCGCGTTGCGGATTCCGACGAAAAACTTGACGAAAGTCTAGTCTGCGGCTCAATGAGCAAAGATGTTTGGGTTCTTAATAATGGTCCCGTCAAGCCGGTGTCTCTATTGTCGTCGAACAAACAAAATGTTGAGCTGCGGCGTACTGCGATGGAACTTCCTAGCAGAGTGGCCGAACATATGTTTTGGTTGGGACGTTTTGCCGAACGCATGGAATTCATGGCGAAGCACGCCCGGTACTGTAGTTCACAACTCACTTCCGAAGTGTCGTCCGATTCGTTGCCCTCGCAGTGGCAGGTTGTTCGAGCGCTATGTGAAAGTTCAAAGTTATCTATTGAACCCACACGCGACGAAACCCTGGCCCTTCATGAAATGAGGCACACGGTTCTCAACTTCGTCTTCGAACAAAAGAAACCGGACGGGCTTGCCAATGCGGCCAACAGGATCATCCGAAATGCAGAGACGATTCGCGACAGGTTAAGTTTGGACTCGTGGCAGGTACTAAGTCGCCTTGACTTTACGTCGCTCGTTCCATGGCCAGGTCAACGCGAGCGTATGGGCGAAGCCCTGTCGACGCTGAATCAAACGATCAGTCTCTTATCTGCCTTTGCCGGCCTCGCCTCGGAAAGCATGACGCGCGGCCCCGGCTGGCATTTTCTTGACCTAGGACGACGAATTGATCGAGCCCAAAATCTGCTGCGATTGATCGAGTTGCTGCTTGTCCCCTACGTAAGGAGCTCCCGTCAATTACTCGAAGCCTTGCTCGATATTTGCGATAGTTCCATGACCTACCGATATCGTTATATGATGAGCTACGAAATTGGACCTGTTCTTGACTTGCTGGTGGTGGATCCTTCCAACCCTCGGGGATTGGCTTTCCAGTTTGTGCAGATTCTTCAGCATCTAGACGCATTGCCGGCCGCCGACAAATCTGAAGTTGCTCGCCACCGCAAAAAAATCAACGAATGCCGTGGCAACCTGCGTCTATTCGATGCCGACGCATTGGGTGAAGACATAGTCAAAGATGAATCGGGCAAGGAGGAGCGAGCGATACTACGAAGTCGGCTTCGCGAGTTCTCCACGCAACTCAACGATTTAGGTGATTTCATCTCTCAACGATTTTTGACTCATACCGCCGCTCGTCAATTGGATGATATGGTAAACCAGTAAGGCGAAATGTCGCAGCCATTTTAGAAAAGCGTCCTTTTGGTCCGATTGCCGTTAAGATTTTTCAGGGCTGGTGGTTAGTTTAGAGGAGGGCATGGGGACCATGAATGGAGAACAAGTTGTGGTGATTAAAGGCGAGACAAATCTTGGCAACAACCAGACAGACAGGGTGCAACGATTGCCGCAGGATGCCCGCGCAATACAAGGAGTTTGGCTGTTGCTCGGGTCATTGGGCATGTTCTTTTTTTCAAGTATTCTTCTTTACATGCTGTACGTCTCGCTAAGGCTCTCTCCACAAGCCGGCTTGAGGGCCCAGTCGTTCTATTTGCCACGAAGTTTCTTGCCATCGACCTTGTTATTGATTGGCGTGTCTGCATCGCTTGAATGGGCATTGCGTTCCGCAAGGCGAGACCGAGCGAATGACGTACGAATTGCGACGATTGCTGCACTGATTATGGCATTGTTGTTCATGGCCATCCAGTCCGAAGGCATGTACCGGCTTGTCATGGCTTCGTTGAACGTCGCGTCGTCAAGAAATAGTGCTTATGCTTTAACTTTTGTACTCGCATTTCTTCACGCGCTGCATGTCGTCGGCGGTCTGGTGGGACTAGGTATCACGGCATTCAACGCCAATGAAGATCGTTACGACCATGAAAGGAACTTCGGTTTACGATTCTGCACGATCTATTGGCATTTCTTAGACATTGTATGGGTTATCTTAATGACTTGCTTCATCGTTACCGGCATGCTGGTCAATAGCCCCTCCGCAGTGCAACCTCTTTAGACGAGCGGAGAATGTGGGTGACAACGAGCATCTTGGGGCTACAGGGCAATGGCACTCACTTTGTGGGTGCGGTACCTAAATCAATATCGAATATTGAACAAAGAATGTCGAATTCCGAAGGAAATCGCACGCCACTTCGATATTCGAAATTCCTTGTTCGGCGTTCAATATTCAAAAAGAGTCTGGAAGTGAGTCCCATTTGGCTACAGGGGTCACACAGCCTAGGGAGCAGCCCTGTGAAGCTTTGTCAACAAAATAATTGGAGATGACAAGCTTTGCGGTTGTCAGTCGCACCCGGCAGGTGCGACCCACGGGCAATACGCTACTCAAGTCCATAGAGTCCGGCTGGCGGAATCAATTGTCCGGCAATTGCGCCCAATCCCTGTCGCTGGAAGAAACGTGGTTCCAAGTTAAAGTAAAGTGAAACGTTGTTGGTGGCGGAATTGGAGTTCCCTCCAACGCGTATCAAGAAAGATTCGCCAATCCTAGTTAGACCAAGAGACTGGCCAACATTACCGGTCTTGCCAAGGTCGACGGAGGTGCCGCCAACGGCAGCCCACTTTTCATTCAATCGATAGTTGATCGACGAGGTCAGTACCAGAGAACTTATGGGACCCTCTAAACTCGTTAAGCCCAAATAGAAATCTCCACGTCCAGGTCGAGATAAAAGGGTACCAAACGTCGTCGCCTTTAGTCCGTTTTTGAACAGGTCGTAATAACCGTCACTGATGAGCGTAACTCGGTCCCCTATGTGGTATCGGAAATCGTAGTTGATCGCGCCAACACTTTGCCCAAAATTGTCTCTATCAGGCTTGCCGAAGTAGATTGCGTCCATATCGAACTCGATCACGTCCGCAATGCGTTCCCGGCCAGCGACCCCACGCTTTGTCTGCAGGCGCTGGTGCAAACCCAACCGCGATTGCAACTGGTTCGTAACTACCTCAGAGCTACCTGCGGATACGTAACGCTGCATCGATTGGCGAGCTGCATAATTCGTTGCTTCGAACTGGGCAGGCAAAGCACCACCAAAGGTATTGAATACTAGCCTCAGCCGAAAGTGCTCCTGCGAGTTATCATCGATTGGGTTGTACAGCGGGAATTGATTCAGGTCGCGATTGGTATCTGCATAGAGAAACTCGCTTTCAAAGGAAAGCTTGTGCGCCAAGCCATTGAGATTTAGTACACTGCTTTGAACTTCTGGAAACGATCGCCACATTGGCAATGAAGATTTCAATCCAGCTTGGCCAGTCAGCCGAGTGATGTCGTTTCCGGCCACATCTTGGCCCCACTGACCTGCTTCACCAGAGAGAAAAGGGACAAATTTGTAGTATCCTGTATCGATTGGCAAGTTTAGTTCGTGGCGTGTGACGGCGTGCAACCCCGAGGCCGAGACCTCCCACGGTTGAAGCTGAAATTTCGCAGCCTCGGTCGCAGTCGTTGGTGTACTTGCCACCCTTTGTCGAGCATAGCCGATATCAGAATGAGAGTAGTACGTAAAGATGTCACCAATGGACTGACCGAGCCAATAGTGGTCGAGCCGAGGAAGCCATTCCGTTTCGGTAAAGAAATCGTTAAGTCGAGTTTGCGCCCACAAGTCGATCATCTGTTGATCATAAAACTGTCGCAGTCTTAAGGCCGTTGAAGCATCCTTCTGAGTGTCCCACTCTTGCTTGAAGTATTGCTCAAGGAAATTGCGGTCGCTGATCAATCCTGCTTCAGCCCATAACTCGGTGTCCGGAGAAAGGTATTGCTTGTGTTTGAAAAGAAGTCGACCTCGCGTGGTTTTCTCCGGTTTTAGGTTGAATCGGTCGCCACCCAAGTAGTCTAATCCTTTGTCCTGAATTCCCCATGCGTCAAAGAAACCATTGGCAGGCCCGAAGACCAAATTGGGCACGTTGTAGTTAAAGTAGGTCCCGAGAGCGAAACCTCGCTTGTCAAAGTAATCCGTCGAAAAATTCCAGCGAGTTCCGTCTATCCCCTGCAGACCAAGAACCTGGTATGCGTTGAAGTCGACCATAACTTGATTGCCAAAAATCCTGTCGTTCTTGTACTTGAAGCCATTGACGTAGAAGCTAGAGGTGTCAACGTTGGTATTCAATACAGGCCAATATGCTACCGGTAGACCTTCAACGTACACAAAGTTGTGCCTGGCTTTTGCTTGCATCCCAGTTTGTTCGGCGGTTCTGCCTGCAAAGGGCAAACCAAAGAGGGTACTGTTGGTCTCATTGCGACGATCACTCAATTCGATTCGGTCTGATTGCAGCCAATACCGGGGAACTCCCAAGCGACTACTTGTCAAAGCTGCTGAGTACGCCAGGAAGTTTTCGCGAGACCGCTGTTGAATGACATCGGCTTTGAGACGCACGATACCTTCGTATTGCGGAACTGGAGTCAGCACCTCGGCGCCCAGAATCATGCCGTACTCCGCTTGAACGTTGTAGTACATTCGCTCGGCATATATCTTGCGCTGGCCCTGCTGAAAAACCACATTTCCTTCGATATAGACTTCGACCGGCAGGTCGTCGACTTTTCCCGACATTAGTCGTGATGAGTCGGCAGTCCAGATCACGGCGCGATCCGCTTCGATGAGAACGGTCCCCAGGTCCATTTGCCCTGAATTGGTCAGCATTGTAGCGCCGCCAAACATCAGCCTGAAGCCACGTGAAATGGTTACGTCTGATTCACCTCGATCAGGCCGGTTCTTGATTTCGACCTCAGGTTCGACACCACCCCGACTAGTGAGTCTAAATGTCTTTGCCCCAATGCGGGAATTAACGACGGGTGGGGGCGAGGACGAAAGCGCTACGGGCCCTAACACTGGAGTTGGACCGAATTCCATATTGCTCGGCTGTTGAAATGCTTGAACTTTCTCACCCATAGCCGAGGGTAGTATCGACGGCCGTACGGACCCTATGGAACCGGCATCAAGATCCGTCCCACCCAACTGCGAGTTACCTATTTGCATGCTTTGCCCCACCGAGACATTTGGTATTTCGATTCCACCTCGCGGTATCGACAGTATGCTCAAGCCGGGAGTATTCTCAGCGGATGCTAAACGCGTATGCATCGCCTCGTCTGCCGCAGTCCACGCAACTCCGTTGGTCACGGAACTGCGAGTGGACCAATCGAGTGTAGGCGTTTGACCATGCGCTTGGTCCCAGACTTCGACCAAGAAGTTAATATCGAAATTGCTGAATAACCTCCCCATCCACTGATCATCATGGATGCGCTGCTCGTCCGACCATCGGACTTCGCAAGCGCCCAGTGTTTGGACGATAACCTTTTTGGGATGCCCCTCGGTTTGCGAATCCGGCATCGATCGATCCACCCAAATGTGTGCTTGGTCGCAAGTTGCAACGAACGCTCCTTGATAAATACGACAGCCACCTGATAGAGTGTAGACGTCGAACACGCCCTGTTGCTGTTTCGTCGCATGGTGGGCGCAAACCGTTATTGCAAATTTAGGATCGGAGAGCGGAACACCAATTTCGCTAGCGTTGCTGGTTCGATTGGAACTGAACGTGAGCCATATACCCAGAAGAAACAGCAAGCAGCGCGCAGCTCCCAAACCGCGCATGATGGAGTGCGCAGATTTTTGTTCTTCTAAACCACCCATCTGCTGCCTAGAAAGCAGTTTCAAGGTCGTATGATTTGAATCGGCCGGGAGACTCCGTTCCACTACCGAATCGCTCTCCATGGGATAAATGAAAAATGGGTTGCATAACGCGCAAGCTAGTGAACCTCGCCCACAACTAGCACGACGCGCAAGCTAGTGAACCTCGCCCAAACTAGCAGGACGCGCAAGCTAGTAATGGCTGCCCAGCAATAGCTTGAGCGTCGTGCTTTCGCTCGCCGCATAGGGTCGGAGTATAGGAGTCTAAAAAAAACGACTCAATACGAAGGTTTGATTAAAGTCAGCAAAACCCCTGTGCCGAAGTACAGAAGCCAGGAAAAAATTCTGTTTTCTGTTTCGCAACACCCCCATCATCGCCAGAGGCCCTAGTCCTCTCAAACGCCTCAAACTAACTGTGCGATGAGGTAGATATAAATCATGTCCAACATAGATTCGCTCGCAACACACTTGATCCAGCAAGGCCATTGGGCTGAGGCAGTATGCCTGTACCGGGATGAATTGGGGTTGTCCCTACCTCAAGCTGAAGAAATCGTACTGCAGCTGGCTGATGAGTCAGGCATTCTGTACCCAGGACGATTTCTGTCATGGCTAGCAATCGCTTTTGCAGGCCTTTCGCTTTTCGGCTTAGTCGGTGTTCTACAACTGGTCCTCGCTCGATAGAGCTCACCAGAACAGCATCCTAATCGACGCGATGCCAGTCAAAATCAAAATGAGGCTGTCGAAAAGCCGCTGAGGTATCTTGCGTATGACCAAGGTACCGATCCAAAGCCCTATCCCAATCAATGGGATCAACATGGCATTGAGGGCAAGCGTGTCCATTCGGATGAGACCGAGGCTCCAGCTGAATGGGATCTTCACGATATTCAAGATCAAGAAGAACCACGCAGCGGTCCCAACGAATTCCAGTTTTGGCAATCCAATTGCCAACAAGTACAGACCAAACACGGGGCCAGCTGCGTTCGCCAGCATCGTTGTTAGACCAACAAGAATTCCCATGCTCCAAGCGAACCATGCCGCGTGAGGTACGTCCGCGAGCCATTCTTCTTTCCACAGCCGAATAATTTGCATCACGGTCAAAACAAGGATGATCATGCCAATCAATGGTCGATAATAGGTTTCCGGGAGTCGGAACATCAGTAGCCAACCCATAACGACCCCTATTAACGTCGGTGGCATCATGCGACGAACATAACGCCAATTGGCGCGTTTACCGTAGACCGACATAGCAAAAATGTCGCCTGCAATGAGCATTGGCAAGACTATTCCTGTCGAGTCTTTGGCTCCAAAGACCGCAGCGAATAGATAGACGTGAACCATGCTCACGCCGGAAAAACCGCTCTTGGTAATGCCAATACCGAACGCGGCAATGGCTAGCATCACCCAATCCCAGAAGCTGTTCGGCGCCATAACTAAACGATCATCGTATCAAGACGATTCACAAACGCTCTTAGTGCCCGCGCACGATGACTGATTGCACGTTTGACACCCAACCCCATTTCCGCAAACGTCTGATGGTACTCCTCGATTTCAAACAATGGGTCATATCCAAAGCCGCCTTGGCCTCGCAGCTCCGGCAAGACTCTCCCCCAGCACTCTCCCTGCGTTTCGATATGTATACTGCCGTCCGGGTCAGACAACACGATCGTCGAGACGTAGTATGCTCGACGCTGATCAATGGTAAGCGGTTGCATTTCTTTTAAGAGCCATTCATTGTTGGTTTTATCGTTGGCAGCTGGGCCTGAAAAACGAGCTGAATAGACACCGGGGCGGCCACCTAGGGCTGGAACGCAAAGTCCACTATCCTCGCCTATTGTCCACATTCCGCGATGTCTGGCCTGGGAGATAGCTTTGATTCTCGCATTTTCTAAGAACGTAGACCCCGTCTCATCGACATCATAGACGTCCGAAAAATCTGCCGGCACTTTGATTTCAAACCCGCGTGGCTCCAACAAGTTAATCAATTCAATTATTTTTTTGCGATTGTTCGTTCCGAGATAGAGCCTTTTGCATCGCAAGAAACTTGATATGTCGTGTTGCATGCCGAATCGAAGGTTTATGAAAGGTTTTGAGTGACACGGACTGCCTAGTCTTAGCCAGGCTTGGAAGTAGAACGATCTAGCAGGACAAGCTTGCGGTATTTTGAATCCCACAAGATTTGTGGTTGTACAGCTTTAGAACGCCCCAATGGGCTTGCCCATTGGACGTAAAGTTTCCTGGCTAGAAGCGATCGCATCCACCATTTCCCGCCTCCCCTCCCAGTCCAACGCCCGTGGCGTTGGACTGGGAGGGGAGGCGGCGTTCGGTGGTACGCGTCTCTAGCCAATAAGCGTTGGCTCCAACGAGACGAGCTCGTTAGGGGCCTGCGAAAACAGTGATACGAAAACTTTACAACCTTATTGACCGGTGCATTTTCAATCAACCGTTTACGGCTTCTTTGCTGCCACCGGCAATTCCATGACTTCCACTTTTCGAATGAGCACTTTGCTGCCTGGATCGTGCTGCTGGAAGGCGAAGTAGCCTTCCTTGAACGTCAATGCAAAATCGAGGTACTCGTATAGCTCATCACCATTTATCGTTATTTTGATTCGAGTCATTTCCCTTCCTCGCCATACGTCGTCGCGCACCTCCAATTCATAAGTGAACCAAGTATCTGGCTCGACAAGCCGTTTGTAGACGTGGCACATGCCGTATAGCGAGCCCGTTCGAATAGGATCCGAGTGGGTGCTGTCAATCTGAGCTTCATAGCCGTCCGAGAAGCTAGGCTTTCGCGTGCAACGAAAATACAGACCTGAATTTCCTTTGTCGTTGATCTTGACTTCGGCCCGATACTTGAAGTTCTTGTAAGGGGCTTTCGTACAGACCAACATCGAGCCACTACCCGAACCAGCCAGAGCTCCATCGGTCACCTCCCATTTACTGTCGTCTTTACCGACTTTTTCCCATCCCTCCATGGTCTTGCCATCGAACAAAGACAACCACTTTGCGTCCTGGGCAAGGAGTGCGTCAGGCACAATCCAGGTGCAAGCTCCAAGACAAAGTGACATTAGAAAACGACTTGATCGAGACATACTTTAAGGCTCCGTGAATATCAGGCGAGGAACGAGTTGCGATCTACAGCTGCAATTCGATGCCACCCATCATACATGGCACCGACACAGGATGACAGCCCGTGACGCTTCCAAGGGGAGGGCTCACCCGGATTAGACAAAGGGTGAAAGTCACGGTAGCCTTTATGCGATTCCTTTTCCTCCCCGAGCCGAAAACGACGGCTACGACGCACATCGATTGGCTTCAATTCAATGTCCAACTTCGAATCCAAGATCGTTTCAATTCGCTCTCAATTCCCCTCTCTTTCTCGTATCATCGATGATAGACCTGCGGTTTATTTAGACGGACCGGCGGGAACACAGGTTCCTCAATCGGTCGTCGATCGAGTTTCCGAATGCATGCTGAATCACAATGCAAATCGCTCCGGGAGTTTTGCGACCAGTCGCGAGGTCGATGCGATTTTGAACCAATGCCATCGCATCTTTGCTGACTTTCTCGGCGCGACGCATGCTGATTCGATTGCGTTCGGACCCAATATGACCTCGTTGACGTTCCAGTTCTCTCGAGCCATATCAAAGGAGTGGAAACCGGGTGATCGAATATTAGTCTCTAGCTTAGACCATGATGCAAATTTCACGCCATGGGTATTGGCCGCGAAAGATGCAGGTGTGGAGTTGAAAACAATCGGCATCCATTCATCCGACGCAACCCTCGATATGGATTCGCTGGACGAGCTCCTGAATGACCGAACGCGTTTGGTTGCCGTTACGGGAGCCTCCAACGCAGTCGGTTCTCTAACGCCGTTAAAAGAAATTGCGAGAAGGGTTCATGCGGTAGGAGCGGAGCTATACGTCGATGCCGTTCACCTTGCACCGCACCGCGCGATCGACGTGGTGGATCTCGATTGTGACTTTCTCGTCTGCTCTGCTTACAAGTTCTTTGGCCCACACATCGGTGTCTTATATGGTCGTCAAAATCGCATGCTTGAGATCGCGGCCTATAAGCTGCGACCTGCACCGGACAGCTTGCCTGGAAGGTGGATGACGGGTACGCAAAATCACGCATGCATTGCGGGGGCGGCAGCTGCCGTCGAATACGTCGCCTCGATTTCCTCGATTGCGGACGACGGCGAGAATCGACGAGCGCGCATTCTTGATGCAATGAAGGAGATCTCCGGTTATGAGACACAATTGATATCGCGGCTAATCAAAGGCCTTGGTTTGATCCCTGGCGTTAAGATATTCGGAATTTCAGATGAACATCGCATGCACGAGCGAGCTCCTACCGTTAGTTTTCAGGTGAGCGGAACGAAGTCTGTCGACGTTGCACAATACCTGGGCGAGAATGGCGTTTTTTCGTGGGATGGAAACTACTATGCCTTGCCCTTGACGTTGGCGTTAGGAACTGAACCAGACGGAATGGTCCGTCTTGGCTGCATGCATTACAACACCATGGAAGAGATCGATCGTACTCTTGAATTGATTGGGAAATTATTAGACAGACTCCATCTTCAAGTTGGATGAGAGTAGCTCGGCACTCCGTGCCGTGAAAACGGCACGGAGTGCCGTACTACACTGGATGAAAACGGCACGGAGTGCCGTACTACACTGGGAGAACAGCCCGCAAGCTTCATCAAACCTTAACATAGCTCGCGCCTTATCGGGTAACGTATGTGGGCCGTTGTTGGTAGGATGATCGGGCCAGGGGCTAACGCAAAGGTGTAAGACTATTCGTGCCGGTCGCCTAAGAAACATCGAACCAATTTTCTGATCGCAACCACTGGGAGGTTAAACCTATGTTTGGACTCGATTTAGGTTTCTCGGTACTGCTTTTCTTATGTCTTTTCTGTGTGTGCGTATTCGAGTTTATCAACGGCTTTCATGATACCGCCAATGCGGTTGCAACGGTGATCTATACGAATTCGATGAAACCTTGGTACGCTGTATTGCTTTCGGGCATCCTGAACGGAGTGGGCGTATTCGTTGGCGGTACTGCCGTTGCCATGGGAATTATCAGTATGTTGCCCGTCGAAACACTTGTCGACCAAAACATCTTTCACAGCCTAGGGATGGTTGGTGCCATATTGTTGACGGCAATTTTTTGGAATCTAGGAACATGGCTTCTTTGCATTCCTGCATCCAGTTCTCATACGCTCGTCGGCGCCATCATCGGCGTGGGAATAGCGTACAGTCTTTTGCCTGGTACTGGCGAGGCAGCAGTCAATTGGCACAAAGCCGGTGAAGTCGGACTCTCACTCTTAATTTCTCCCTTGTTTGGATTTGTACTGGCACTCTCGCTCCTAAGTCTGCTGGCAGTTATTTTCCGAAAAAACGAAAGCCTCTTTCAGTCTCCCGAAGGCAATGCTCCTCCCCCAATGTGGATCCGAGCAATCCTGATTTCCACCTGTGGTTTAGTCTCCTTTTCGCATGGATCAAATGACGGCCAGAAGGGGATAGGATTGATGATGTTGATTTTGATCGGGATTGTCCCTGCCAAGTTTGCGCTGGATGATACATATACGAAAGAGGACATAGCAAAGACAATCGCTGTGGTTCAAACGAGCTTTGACGAGGCGCTGTCCGATCCGTCTGCAGCCCTTTTTCAAGCTTCACTTGAGAAAGCGCGAGGACCGCTATCGCTCCTTGGCAATTTGACAAAGGCCGATTCCGTCAAACCGGCCGATGCTGCGTATCTTAGAACCCACTCGTTCGAGATTCGCAAGAGTATCCTATTGCTCAGAAACGAAACCAAGCATCTAAAGGATCATACTGAGTATTCTACATCGACCTCAATGAAGACATTCTTTGCTAACACGGAGTCCTTGAAACGATATACCGACTACTCGCCCAACTGGGTCATCGTCCTCATCGCGTTGTCGCTTGGAGTAGGGACCATGATCGGTTGGAAAAGAATAGTAGTCACTATCGGCGAGAAGATTGGAAAGACACACCTAACCTACGCACAAGGTGCTTCCGCCGAAATCGTTGCGGCGAGTACGATCGCGGCCTCCACATATCTTGGGCTGCCTGTCAGTACAACGCACGTCCTGTCATCTGGAATCGCAGGAGCTATGTTCGCTTCAGGTGGAGTGAACAACCTTGAAAAAAGTATGATCACCAAGATCTTACTTGCCTGGGTGCTAACGCTGCCCGTCTGCTTAACCATGTCAGGAACGTTGTTCCTAATATTCCGATATATGTTTGGTTAAAAACATGCACCGATATCAAAAAGACATCGCCCTTCTAGTTCTCGCGATTGGCATGCTTGCAACCGGGATCTACTTTTGGTTTGGAGCATCCAGCAAAACTCAGGTTATCAAATTGCGGATGACCGCGGGTGATGGATCGGGTTTACGCCATCGTCTCGCGACGGAGTTTTCGCGCGAGGCAGCCAAGTCAGGCATTCAGATTTCCGTCGAACCCACCGAGGGTTCGGAGTCCGCATTAGAAAGACTTAGCAATGCTGAATTCGATATCGCATTGGTCCAAGGCGGACTAACAAGCCGTGCGGAATCACCCATTCGCCAACTGAGCGCTTTGCATATCGAGCCGTTGCACCTGTTGGTGAAGTCGGACCTGCATCGCGAGATAAGCGAAATGGGCTTAACGCAACTTGCAGGGCGCGAGGTAAATCTAGGTGCTATCGGAAGCGGTACGCATTCGCTCGCCACGGAAGTACTCCGCTTCGCAGGCCTGCGACCTCAAGGAGAAAAGGGGGGCGGCAAACACTATCGGCCAAACTCGTTGAACTATGCTGAACTGATGAATTCGGACTTGGAGGGACTGCCGGATGCGGTGTTCACCGTCTCGACATTGCCTTCACCCATTGCGGACTTCCTGACCGACAATCATGAGTTTCGATTAGTTCCCTTGATGTTTGGCGATGCGCTTTCGCTCGAATCGTTTTTAGCTTTGGGATCGACGCCGGCGGCTGGCTCTGTCGATAAACAACATATCTATTCGACCGTTATTCCTGCCTTCACGTACAGCGTTGAACCTGCCTCGCCACTTGAGCCGCTGCAAACCATTGGCACGCGTCTACTGCTCGTTGCACACGAACGAGTGGGTAGTGAACAAGTCAAGCGACTTCTAGAGTGTCTTTATCGATCGGATTTCATCAAGGCAGAACGGCCAGTCATCGATGCCAGTCTACTTGAATTGCCACCTGAGTTTCCATTGCATCGTGGAGCGGAGCTTTATCGGCAGCGGAACAAGCCGCTCATTGCTGGGGACGCCATCGACTACCTTGAGAAAGTGTTAGCGATTGCGGCTACCGTCGCCGGCGGATCCTTCTTCGTTGTTCAATGGTACCTTCGATCCAACCGAAGAAGTCGAGAAGCTAGCTTTGCCAGTTATATGGAGCGTGTGATCGCTATCGAGAATGAATCCATGCAAAACGAACTTGCAGCCCAACTGGATTTGGCGACGCTGATTCGATTGCAACGTGAGTTAGCGGTTCTTAAGTCGGACGCCGTAAGCAAATTTGCAGCTGGGAAATTGGAGGGAGAGG
>JANLUJ010000385.1:0-2526 GCA_031363425.1 Pirellula sp. | reverse complement strand
CGCACGACCCGCGTGTGCTGACCTACGTTCTGTTCTCAACGTATCTACCGGGAGCTTCGAAATAGACCGTCTTGCTGTCCTTGCTGAAACTCACGGCTTTGATGTTCGTAATCCTTCCCGAAGCCGACGCTACAAGTTTGCCGCTGGTTACCTCCCAGACGCTCACGACTCCTTCGGAATAACCCGCCATGTTGCTATAACCCGCTCCGGTAGCGAGCAGCTTGCCGTCGGGGCTGAAGGCCCAGCAAGTGACTCGCATAGGGGTCATAGTCTCTTTGCTTTTCTTACCATGGTTCAATGCCGTGCCCACTCGTAGGCCGGTGGCCGCATCGCTCATCCAACAAGCCGCCGCGTCCACCACAACAGTCAGCCTGCCGTCCGGGCTTTTCTGCAGTACGCCGGTGTCGCCAACCCGGCCAGGGACGATATTGGGTATATAGGGTTCTCCGTTGGTCTCCGACCTTTCCGGTTTGCGTTTGGCTTGCTTTCCTGGACTTACCGTTCGGGGTTCGTCAGCGGTCCTTGCTGGGACATCCCACAGGACCAGTACTTCAGGCGCTTCAGGTGCCAGGGTCCCGTTCTCGCGGTCTATCACTGCCTGTACTTCCTGACGCACAAGTTCCTTTGTCCCCGCAACCACCAGGGTCTTGCCGTCGGCTGTAAACGCGAGCTTACTGCCAGAATCACTCCTGCTGGAACTACCGTCGGGAAACTTCTTCCACAATCGACCGTGTTTCAAATCCCAAATTCCACTTTTCTGGCCAGCAACGAAGGCCAGCAGTGTGCCGTCAGGCGAGAAAGCGATCGATGTGACGCTCTGCGACCCGAGCGGTTGGGTAAAGCTCGCCTGGAGGCCGCCTGTGGCAACGTCCCAGAGCTTAACGCCGACATACGATTGCGAGGCAGCCACGGCAAGGGTCTTGCCATCCGGGCGGTACGCGATCAAAGGTACATAGGGCGGGAGATCGGTGTGAAATCGCACGTTTTCTTTCCACGTGACCGCGTCGCGAATGGCTATTTCGGGGCCTCCGACGTCGACTTGGACCGTGGCGACCGTCTTGCCATCCGAAGCAAAGGCCAAAAAATTGCGATCGAGGCTGACCGGCAACGCTCCCGGATCCCCGGGACGCAATTTCACTTCCTCACCCGTAACAACGTCCCACACCCGGACCTTGCCAGAACGACTGACCGTAGCCAGAGATTTACCTTCCGAGGAGAATGCCAAGTATCGGGGTCCATCTGCGTCGGCGGCACCACGTTGCAGGGGATCGTACTCGTCGATCGCCTTGATGCCGGTCTTGAGAACAGTTTGCAGCCGACCAGTGTTAACATCCCACACGGCGACATCGCTCCGGATGCCCCGGCCGGCTATAGTTTTGCCGTCCAACGAGAAGTCCACAAAGTCGACCTGAACACCAGAGTCCTGGAGCGTAACAAGATCCTGTTGGTTTGCCACATTCCAGAGTTTGACCGCGCCGCGAGGGAGACCAATTACCAAAATCTTTCCATCGGGAGATAATGCTAACGCTTCGCCCGCTCCCCAATTTAGGGTCGCCTTTTTCTTAAGTGGCGTGGGGTGCAACCGCTCCAAAACAGCGGTCTGGTCCGAATTCCAGCTTTGGTTCAGTTCCGCTTTCGCCGAGGTTCCAGTCAGCGAATTCATCTGAACTCGTTCCAAAATCCGACGGATTTGCATCTTTTGGCTATCGCTCAGACCAAGTTCATCGATGTCTTCCGCCGGCACGGGAAGGAGGCCGGAGGCCCAGCCGAAGAACCATGAACTCAGAAAGGGATCTTCGTCCATCTCCTGCGTCGTACCGATCGGATTGGTCTTTTGTTCTTGGGCCATGCAATGCATCGAATGCCAAGGCGTCAGCGCAAAGACCGAACCAAAGGCGAAACGCATAAACGAACCTGACATGGGGATCTCCTTCTTAGTTATCCGGAATTGACGAGGGTAATTCCTGGTTGCGATCAACCCAATGCGGCTACGAAATGCATTGAGTAGCAGCGGCCGAAGTCGAAGTTGAAACATTTTCTACTCTACGGTTGAGGTTATATTGGCAAGAAACGCAACTGAATGCAGATCTTTCGTTTGAATCGGATTTATTCGTTAATTGAGGATGGCTAATCTATTGAAGCCCAACCTAGTCTCATGCCCGACAGTGACTTTTAGATTATTTGTTGAAGACGACTGACAACCTATCCCAACAGCAACGAAACAGATCGAACTGCTATCCACAGCGACAGCCCATCCATGTGAACGTTGCCACTGTTGTTCATCTGTTGCGTCCCGGTGCAAGAATCCAATCAGCCCGCGACTCGCCGACCATAACTGTCGATTTGATAACGTTCACATTTCAGCATTTCCCATTCTTCGATTGGGTGTCGGATTCCTGAGCGCGTTGGGCTTAAATCTTATATGCGGGTCCAAATACCGTGCGAAGCCAATCACCACCCCAAGGGTAAGCGCTCACCATGACCGGGGTTAGATTTTGGCGGCACGGGGTTGATTTGCGGGGTAGT
>JANLUJ010001054.1:0-2041 GCA_031363425.1 Pirellula sp. | reverse complement strand
CGTTCGGCTTGCATCGGGTGGCGGTCGGAGAGCATCTGATGTTGGGCGGAGATAATTTGGATTTAGCCCTTGCCCGTTCGTTGGAGCAGCAGTTGCTGGCTGATTCGCCGGGCCAAGATCGGCTACGTCCTCGTCAATGGGATGCACTTAAGGCTCAATGCCGTACTGCGAAAGAGGCGTTGCTTGGCCCCGAGCCGCCCAATACATACAAAATGTCGCTGCCTGGGAGCGGATCGAAGCTAATCGATAATACGAAAACAATATCGATCGATTTGGAATGGGCTCGGCACTTGTTGGTCGACGGATTCTTTGGTCGTGTTTCGATCCAAGAACGCCCCGACAAGGCTGGCGAAGGGTTTCAAGAATTTGGATTGCCGTATGCGGCCGACCCCAACATCAATAAGCACTTGGCCGCCTTTTTGTGGGAGCATCGATGGGCTGGCCGTGAGCAAGCTGAGCGAGAGCAACTCGATGACCTACAGGCCGCCAGACCTGATTGGGTTCTGTTTAACGGTGGCGTGTTGGAATCAACGCAAATCCGACAAGCGATTCTCGACCAAATTGCGGACTGGTTTCACGTGTTGCCACCAGGCATTTTTGCGTCATCCGTCAACGGTGCATGGAAGCCTGGAGTGCTGGAAGGAAATCGTCTGGACTTGGCGGTGGCACAGGGGGCAGCCTATTTCGGTCGCGTACGACGTGGACAGGGGGTTCGTATCGATGCAAGGCTTGCTCGAGCCTACTACCTCCTCATCGATCAATCGCCACCGCGTGCGATGTGCGTGATGCCTGCCAACGCCATGCCGCTGGACCGCTTCAGACTGGACCAGCATCCATTTCACTTGATGGTTGGTCAACCCGTGCAGTTCCCGTTGTATCACAGCAGCACGAATTTAATCCATGAGATTGGCCAGATCGTTCCCGTCGACGTGGCGTCGATGACTGCCATGCCCCCCATTCGAACCGTATTAGAAATGGGAAATCGAAACCAGCAACAGATTGTCCCAGTCGTGCTTGAAACCGAATTGAGTGAAATTGGAACGCTCGCCATGAACTTAGTCGTTGCCAAGCCAAACGATATAGCGGAACAGCGCGAGCTATCCGGTGCGTTTCCATCGGCGGTTCGACAAACGACACAACAAATGAATCCCCAGATAAGCTGGAAGTTAGAGTTCGACGTGCGGATCGCCTCTTCCAATCTTGTCTCGCCCAACGTCAATAGGCAGGGTTTGATCGAAACGGCACAGTCGTCGCTCATCGACGTTGCCTTCGACGCGATGGAAGCTGTGTTTGGCGATTCTCCGTCGGTATTGCCAAAGCAAGGCGTTTCCTATATCGCTGAAAGAATTGGTGTTGCGAGGCGAGATTGGAGTCCGACCCTTTTGCGAGAAATGTGGAAGTATCTTCTCGATCATCAAGCGTACCGTAAGATCTCTGCTGAGCATGAGTCGCGATGGCTCAACATGGTCGGTTGGTGTTTGAGGCCGGGGTTTGGTTTAGCAGCCGACGATTGGCGAGTGAATTCGACGTGGCGCAATATTCATAACAAATTGTTGCACCGAACCACGACGAACGCGTCGGAGACCATCGTGCTATGGCGACGTATCGCTGGCGGTTTCACGGCGGGCCAACAGCGAGCGTTGTTTCAAGATTGTTGGCCAAGGGTTCGGCAGGTGCTCATGGGCGGGAGTCAATCGCAATCGTCGAACACCAACGTAGTCATCGAATGGATGCGATTGGTTGGGTCGCTTGAATGGTTGACGATGGATGAAAAGACAACGGTAGCAGAGCATATTCTGCAAGCTTTGGGGCGGAAAAAGCTGGAGGGAGTTCAAGGTCCGATGCTTTGGACGCTTGGCAGGCTTGGTAGCCGAACACCGGTGTATGCAACGCTACAGCAGGTGGTGAGCGCGGCTCGTGTTCAGTCATGGGTGGAAAAGCTGTTGAAATCGGATGCGGCTTGGATTGCGAAGAACGCTGGCATGTTTTCGCTTTGCCTGATGCAGATGACTCGTCGCACCGACGATCGATACCGCGATGT
>JANLUJ010000363.1:0-2143 GCA_031363425.1 Pirellula sp. | reverse complement strand
CCTACCCGCACCCCAAATCGATAGGACTCATTCTGGATCCAAACGAATGCGCCACCGTGAAGAGCGTCGTGAAAGGAAGCGTAGGGGAGGAATGCGGTTTCCAAAGCGGAGATCGTATCACGTCCTTGGCTGGCCAACCCATCCTCTCCATCGCTGACGTACAATGGGTGCTGCACCACGTTCCTGCTGCGGGTGGCTTGATCAAGTCGACTATTGAACGCGGCAATCAACAAGCGGAACTGACACTCCATCTACCACTAAGTTGGCGAGCAAAAGAAGACATTTCTTGGCGTGCGTCTTCATGGAATTTACGCCAGATGGGACTTGGAGGCATGGCGACCAAGCCTTGCTCACCCGAAGAACGAATGGAACTGGGGGTCGTAGATGGTCAAATGGCGCTCATGGTACAACACGTTGGAGCCTTTGCCCCGCACGATCGGGCAAAGAAAGCCGGCCTCCAAAAAGGGGACGTCCTGATCGAATATGATGGGCGCAAAGACCTGCTTCGCGAAACCGACCTATTGGTGCATTCGATCAATCATGTGGAGGTTGGACGTCCAGTTCAAGTGCGCATTCGACGAGGTTCCGAGGAAAAAACGCTGGAGGTCGCAACCTCAAAATGATCTCGGATGGCAAAGTCATTTTAATCCTGCATACGAATTCAGCGAAACAACCTCTTTGCGCTTCGGAGCACCAACGTCATTAAAACCCATCTCTCGAAGTTGCTCACCAAGCGCAAGCATCTGTTGCGGTTCGCCATGAACAAGCCGAACTTTGCCTGTGCCTTCGACCGCTCCGCGAAGAAGGTACTCAAAATCATTTTTGTCTGCGTGTCCAGAAAACCCCTTCACCTCCGCCACATCGATCCATTTGTTCCAAAGCTGACCTTGAAATCGCACCCTTGGAATAGGTGACAAGAGTTGTGCACCCAATGTGTCGGACGCCTGATAGCTAACGAGGATTACCGTGGAACGGGGATCGTCTATGTGAACCCTCAAGTGTTGCACGATGCGTCCACCCTCGCACATTCCACCCGATGCAACGATGATGGCTGGTCCGGATTGAGTAGTCCGAAACCAAGCATCGTCTTCCGTTTCGAGCCATTCGAAGGGGATCGCCTCAACCTCCTGAGACGAGGAACTTCGATACTCGCCAATTACCGCATCGATCTTTTGAGCCAGTGGACTGTCGACGAAAATCGGCACTCGCGGCAACAGTCCGTCTGCCATCCAAAGACGCAAATAGTAAAGAACTAGGTGCGTGCGTCCAAGACTAAACGCAGGAATCAAAACCTTTCCACCACGCTCAACCGTTTTGGTGACAAGTTCTGTCATCTTGGCGGCCATGACATCCAACGTATCATGCGTCCTACCGCCATAGGTGCTTTCGCAGATAATGAGATCTGCAGCAGGCACGTGCGAGGGCTGATCAACGTACGGCACACCGCGACGGCCAAGATCACCGGTAAAGGTAACCGAATACTGTTGATCGCCAAATGCGATCCTAACCGCAATCATCGCGCTACCGAGGATATGGCCCGAGTCGATGAAGCGTATCTGTACATCTGCGTTGACATCGATCGTCTCCAAATAATCCACTCCGATACATGCATCAATGGTGCTGTCGACATCGTCAAGCGTATAGAGCGAGGAAGACTTTCCACGCGTATTGCGAGAGAAAACACGACTGCCGATTTCATTCTCTTGAATACGTGCAGAGTCGGTTAACATGACATCGATTAAGGCGCGAGTCGCATGCGTGCAATAGATTGGCCCCGAGAACCCTTGGCGGACGAGATTCGGGATATTGCCGCAATGGTCGATGTGAGCATGGCTAAGAAAAATCGCATCGATGGAGGCTGGATCGAAGGGAAAATTGGCGTTCCGAAGTCTTGCCTCCTCACGTGGCCCACGAAAAAGTCCGCAATCAAAAAGAAATCGATATGGTCCGGCCTCTAAAAGGTGAATCGAGCCAGAAACAGATTGCGTTGCGCCATAAAAGGTTACGGTCGGCTGTTTGTCCAGCGGCGAGGATATAGAAGCTGTCATTCTCGCATTGTACAGCTTTTATCCCGATAGCGATTGCTTTATCCCGATGGCGATTGCTTTTATCCCGATAGGGATTTCAGATAGTAGCCGGGGGT
>JANLUJ010000269.1:0-8009 GCA_031363425.1 Pirellula sp. | reverse complement strand
ATCTGCGGTTCCCGTTCGGCTGGCGTGTCCTAGTTGTGGGGTGGAAGTGGTTGTTCGCGATTAAATCGGTGAATGGAGAAACGGAAATACAGATCGGCTAGCTGGCGCCTCAGGCTTAAGTAATCAATGTCACGGTACATTGCAAACTGCCGATCGCCCTAAAGCAACCATTGCGTACGACGGTCCTTGATTCCCTGGGAACCAATCGGAAATTTGACGCGTCAAAGAATACGACCTATACTGATAGATCTAGCTAGATCTAGCGATTTCGTTGCTGAAATGTTTCAATCACCATTACTTTAGACAGTAGTCCGGCCGATGGGAAAGCGAGTTCCAAGATGGTTCGAGCGTTTAGAGCGACGGGAAATGTGCGCGGCGGATTGGCAAAATGCTACGAACCGACTTGATGTGAACATGTCGGGGATGGTCGAACCGTTGGACGCGCTCATCGTGATCAACTACATCAACGAACACGGAACAGGGTCGTTGGAGTCCAAGCCGACAAACTACTCGGGGCCACTCATGGATGTCAACGGCGATGGGAGCATGAGTCCGCTCGATGCGCTGATCGTCATCAATTCGCTGAATCGAGTCGACGTGGGTTCGGCGGCACCGGCTGTTCGCTTGCCCAATCAGGACGGTGAGATGGTAGACCTGTCGTCCTTCATTGGCAAACGAGCTGTGGTCCTTTATTTCTACCCAAGGGACAATACTCCAGGATGCACCTTGGAAGCGAATGACTTCAGCGTTCGCAAGAATCAAATCGCAGAGCTAGGCGCTGAACTTTTTGGGGTGAGCGTTGACAACGTTCAATCCCATAACGAATTTTCCAATCAACACAAATTGAATTTCGACATCCTCGCGGATACGGACAAAAAAGTCACTACCGCTTATGGTGCACTGACCGAGTTCAACAACACTCCAATTGCCAAACGCACGACGTTTATTATTGGGATCGACGGACAAGTCAAACGGGTTTTTCGCGACGTCGACGTGTTGATTCATGGCGAAGAAGTGGTCGCCGCGCTGCAAGCGGGTATCTAAAAAATACAGCACAGTCTAGCTCGGCACTCCGTGCCGTTTTTCTTGGCACTCCGAGGCGGACGTCTTCGTCTCGGAGATACGAAGCTACAAAAAATCACAACCTCTCCGTGCCGAGCTACACTCCTCAATTGCTCCCGCATCTGGGACGCTATACTCTAAGCCTATTCGTACTGACCTCACTCTGGTACAAGGTTTCCAACATGTCGTTCATTCTGGCTCTCGACCAAGGCACTACAAGTTCGCGCGCGATCCTGTTCAGTCGCGAAGGAGCAATCGAACGCGTGGTGCAAAAAGAATTTCGGCAAATCTATCCGCAAAACGGATGGGTCGAACATGATCCAGAGGAGATTTGGAATTCGCAGCTCTCTGTTGCTCGTGAAGCACTCTCGGGCAACGGATTGTCACTGACAGATATTGCTGCCATAGGCATCGCCAACCAACGCGAAACCACTGTGGTTTGGGATCGGGCGTCCGGCAATCCAGTCTACAATGCCATCGTTTGGCAAGACCGGCGAACGGCAGATATTTGCGATCGATTGCGACAACAAGGTTACGCCGATCTTATCCAGCAAAAAACTGGACTTGTCATCGATGCGTATTTTTCCGCCACCAAAATCCAATGGATTTTAGAGAACGTGCCTGGTGCACGAGCCAAATCCGAACGAGGTGAACTAGCTTGCGGCACAATCGACACTTGGTTGATGTGGAAGCTATCGAGCGGCCAGCTTCATATTACAGATCCAACCAATGCCTCTCGGACGATGCTTTTCAATTTGACGACTGGCAGATGGGACGACGAACTACTCGCATTGTTTCATGTACCGCATTCGATGTTACCAACCATTCGCTCGAGTAGCGAAGTCTTTGGAGAAACCGCGACTGGCGTATTCGATCGAGCGATTCCGATAGCAGGTATTGCAGGAGATCAACAAGCTGCGTTGTTCGGCCAGAACTGCTCACGGCATGGCATGGCAAAGAACACTTATGGTACGGGTTGTTTCATGCTAATGAATGTTGGCGAGACCCCTCAGATTTCCAAGAATCAACTATTGGCGACATTGGCCTGGAAACTTGGGACACACTCCCATGCTCAATTCGCTTTAGAAGGCAGCGTCTTCGTTGCGGGGGCTGTCGTTCAATGGCTTCGCGATGGATTAGGTATCATTCAATCCTCAAGCGAAGTGGAGCCTTTAGCAGCCAGCGTGCCTGACAGCGGCGGAATATTTTTGGTTCCCGCCTTCGCTGGCCTCGGTGCTCCTCACTGGGATGCATATGCCCGCGGCACGATTCTCGGCATCACACGCGGGACAACCAAGGGGCACTTCGCTCGAGCGGCGCTCGAGGGCATCGCGTTCCAAGTTGCTGACGTTCTTGACGCCATGCAAGAGGATTCAGGGATTGGAATCAACCAGTTACGTGTCGACGGCGGCGCATCTGCCAACAACTTGTTGATGCAATTTCAAGCGGACATCCTTCAGGCTCCGGTAGTTCGACCGAAGATCATTGAAACAACAGCCTTGGGAGCCGCGTTCCTAGCTGGCCTAGCCGTCGGTTTTTGGAAGGACCAATCAGAAATCGAGTCGATATGGCAGTCCGATCGTGTGTTCGAGCCAGAGATGAAAATGAGTGAAGTAGCTCACCGCCGTCAACGCTGGAAGCAAGCCTTGGAACGTTCTAAGGAATGGGAACAATAGCGGGATGTCGCAACTGCACCATCGCGACAAGCACCTTGCAGCCATATTGAATCGCTCAGAGCCATGGGATATCGCCATCATCGGTGGCGGTGCCTCTGGCGTCGGGGCCGCTTTGGATGCGGCGGTTCGCGGACTATCTGTCGTTCTGCTCGAGGCAACCGACTTCGGCAAGGGGACATCGAGTCGCTCTACCAAGCTCATTCATGGCGGCGTTCGCTATCTGCGACAAGGCAATATCTCCTTGGTTCGGGAATCGCTTCGCGAACGAAGTCGACTTCTCAGAAATGCACCCCATCTTGTTCACCCACTTGAGTTTATCCTCCCTTGCCGCAGTCTTATGGAAACAGCATTTTACGGACTTGGGATGAAGCTCTATGATTGGCTAGGGCTTGGTCCCGAGTTCCATCGCTCTAAACCCCTTTCGAAGCGACAGGTCCTCACGAAACAGCCCGCACTCTCACCCACCCATTTAAGTGCCGGGATATCGTACTACGATGGTCAGTTCGATGACTCGCGGCTGCTGATCAACATGGTTCAAACGGCTGCTGAACAGGGTGCGACAATGATCAATGGCACCCGAGTCGTGGAGCTGACGCATAGCCACGGAACGAGGCTGGATGGGTTAACGTTTCGCGAGGAAGAGTTAGGGGACATGCATCGACTGAAAGCCAAGTGCATCGTCAATGCAACAGGGCCTTTCTGCGACACAATTCGGAAACTAGACAGACCTAACTCGCAACCGCTGGTAGCGGCCAGCCAAGGTATTCACTTGGTGCTTCCCAAAGTTTTCTTTCCGGGCGACACCGCCTTGATTGTGCCGAAGACTCGTGACGGCAGGGTCATGTTCATCATCCCGTGGCACGATCACGTTCTGCTTGGAACGACCGACACCCCAATAGCAAACGCAATCGAAGAACCAAAGGCAATCAACGAAGAAATCGAATTTTTGTTGGATACGGCGGCAGAATACCTCCAGGTCAAGCCGCATCGCCACGATTGCTTAAGTGTGTTTGCGGGCATCCGACCATTGGTAACGGGCAAACAAAGCAAGTCGACCGCTTCGCTTTCTCGCGACCACACGATTGAGATTTCGCCATCGGGACTATTGACCATTACGGGTGGAAAATGGACTACCTATCGCCAGATGGCAGAGGACTGCATCGACCGAGCTATCAACTCAGCGGGATTCACGCACCGCCCTTGTGCGACGCATGAATTGCGATTGCACGGTTGTCCGGCATCTGTTTCTGGGCCCGGTGGAGTTCCATGTTCAGTCTATGGAACGGATGCTTCATTGATCGAGCGGTTGATACAGGGAAGGCTTGAACTTGGAGAGCGGCTCCATCCGGATTTGCCAACCCGCGTTGCAGAAGTGATATGGGCGGTTCGAAACGAGTGGGCGAGAAGCGTTGAAGATGTTTTGGCTCGTCGGACCCGCGCACTTTTCCTCAATGCCAGAGCCGCGATTGCGATGGCACCCACGGTTGCTAAATGGATGGCCGGCGAACTCAATCGCGATGCAGCTTGGCAGGTATCTCAAGTATTTGCGTTTGAACAAATTGCAAAAAACTACTTGCCATGAGGGTAGCCAAAAAGCCCGAACGATCCACCGGTCAAGCCGGTGGGATTCGGAATACCGCAGGCTTGTCCTGCCGGATGGTTCTGCTTCCAGGCTAAACTAACGAGAATACTACATATTGATTTCGAAACCCTTGCGGTTTGCTCTAGATAAGAACGCATTCGCTTGGGTATCACCGACGATTTCACGCTTGGAAGCATCCCATTTGACTTCGCGGTTGAGACGCATCGCAATGTTCGACAAGTGGCAGATTTCAAGCATTCGGTTGTGCGTCCAGACGTCGGAGATCGGTTGCTTGCGAGCCTTGATGCCTTCAATAAAGTTGGCGGTGTGGTTCTCGCTAACTTTTCCGCCATAGATTGCTTCGATTGCTCCCTCGGGAAGTGGTTTGTCCTTTACTTCTTCGACAGGCTTACCTGTGATCTTGCCTCGATTCACAAAGAACCTACCTTCCGTCCCTTCAAAAAGGATTCCGTTGTCACCTTCGCTGGTAATAATCATTTCGACATTGTTTGGCATATCGACCTTGATTTTAAAGCTGGTCGCTGCGTTGTACTGGTCTTGCACGAGCGGATGCCCATCCTTGTATTCCACGGGCAACTTGAACTCGACCGGTGTTACCTTGCTCGGACCAGTACTGCCAGCACCCAGAGCCCAGCAGGCGATGTCAACGTGGTGAGCGCCCCAGTCTGTGAGCTTTCCACCGGAGTACTCGTGCCAGTTGCGAAACGCATAGTGACAATTGCTATGGAGCGGCACGCCGCCGCCGTATCCCACTCGCATTTCTGGAAGCGACCGATACTCAACTTTGGGAGCGGGACCCAGCCAGAAGTCCCAGTCCAATTCCTGGGGTACAGGAACAACAGGAATGACAGGCGAAGCATCCATTCCATTGATACCGCATGTTACTCGTTGAACTGTTCCTATTCGACCGTGTTTTACCAAAGCGACCGCCAACAGAAATCGTTGCTCGATCTCCGTTCTCTGCATGGTGCCTACCTGAAAGACACGGCCAGTCTGTTTGACCATTTTCTCAATCAATTTACCTTCATCAATTGTCAAGGTAAGAGGCTTTTCGCAATATACATCTTTACCGGCTAACATCGCTTCTACTGCGATCTTGGTGTGCCAATGGTCTGGTGTCGCGATCATTACCGCGTCAATGTCTTTTCGATCGAGGATCTTCCGATAATCCTTGTATGCGTCTAGCTTTTTAGTCTGTACCTTTTCGGCTTTCTCGATGTTTGCACCGAGCACATTGGAATCGACGTCGGCGAACGCCGCGAAATCCGCAAACTTAAATGACTTGTTGGTAATTTCCCAACCTTGGTTCCGCAGGCCGATGGTTGCAAAAACCGGACGATCGTTTGGCGACCAGTAACCGAATGCCCTATTCATCGAGGGACTCAAAATAGCGGCGGTCCCGGCAACGGCACCTCCCTGTAAAAAACTACGACGGGTTGATCGTTGAAATATGGACATCGAAAAATCCTCTGGGAGAAGTGAACCAACGAAGGTACAAGGAAACGATTTAAGCTCGCGAGTAAAAGTATTTTGGCAAAACATGTGGCCAACGTCGCTCCGCGACTCGGAAACTCAGTGTCGCGGAGCGACACTGCCATATCGATTAAACCAAAAAACTTCTGCTGTAGTGCGTATAGGAACGCAGAAGCGAAAAGGACAATGATACTCAAATTCGACCGCAATTGAACTGACGCGGAGAACCGATAAGCCAAAATTTAAGGTTTCAAGGGACTAGAACGTGATCAAGTGAGCTTTGCGTGTCAAGCCACCGCTTGCGTTACTCCACCGCCGGTTGAATTTCGCCGCAGAGAGCCAATGCCCGTAACGCCTGAACGGTGCTAATGTACGTGCTGTAATGGTACGTATCTCGAAAGAGGGATTTCATCCACCAGCGACCGCTTGCACGCTGATTCTCCTTCAGCCAAATGATCCCTTTTTGAATTCGGCGGTCCGATGCAGGTACGTCGGCTTCTCGCAATAAAACGATTGCGAAAGCGGTCATGTAGGGATCGCTTTCTGGGCTGACAGCATCTGGCTCGGCTTGAATCATCGACACGACCTTGGGGTCCATCTTCCTGTGCCAACTCATAATGTCAGACATGCGACGGGTGGACCAGCCACCGTCCGGAAGTTGCTGTCGCCAAAGCATCGCAATCGAAGCTTGTCGTTGTTCCTGTGTGACTAGTTCGGGCATAAGTCCAGCCAACTGAAGCTTGATCGCGTGCTCATAGTCGCTGATCGGGACATGCTGACCTAGGTAGCGCTTCATTCTCTCGATGCGTTCGAGTGTATCTGCATCTTCGACAATAGCGAGCCAGCCTGGGGCATTCGCTATTGCCCTGGCGGCTTGAGCCGTTAGTTCAAAATCGGTAGTGATGTATGGGATTTCCACTTGATCGATGGTTTTGATGAAACCTTCGTCAGCCAGGCATTGGAGCGTGTGCCGCAAAGACCTATTGGTATGCTCTGCAAGAGTTCCAGTAACGTGCTTGTCCCAGGCCGCGAGTCCAGAACTCCGCCAGACGGTCTGGATACTGGCTCCCCAGTATTTCACGCCATCTTTGATTTCAGGCGGACCGACCGTGTCGGTCACACTTTCGATGAAGTCGTTCAAGACCTCTTCGCTTGGCTTGCCGAGAAGAGACGTCAGAGCTGGTCGATCCGCCATATAGGCTCCAGTGCTATGGCATGCTACGCAGCTTCGCTCTCGCACCCAATAGTTGGCTCCATCGTCGAGGTACTGCTTTGCAGCCAAAATACTCTCTGGCCCAAACAACTTTACTTTCGGTTCATCGGCGGTTGCAGCAGGAACCGCGATTCCGTCGGACTTGTATTGGTATCTTACGACCGGCTTGTTCTGCTCGGCGAGTGGATCGTTCTGGACCGCCATTAACTGGGAACCAGACAGCAATGCGATAGTCGATCCAAATATGGAGAGGTGGAATTTCATAGTCAGTAGAGGTCAAATGAGAACGCCGACGGGATCAGAAATTGGCAGGCTACTCACCGACCGAGAACGTATTATAGCCTTTCTATCCCGATAGGGATTGAAGACAGTAGCCGGGGGTCGTCGCAAAGCGGCGCACACCCGGGAACGAAAGGACAAGCGAATGCCCCTGAAGGGGTCAAAGATTCTTCGATCCCTTCAGGATCGGGACGCACTGCGCGAAACTTTATCCGGTGGTTTCGCTCCGCTCAACCACCGACTACTGTCTGGTATCCTTTCAGGATGAAGAGTTGCGCAACCCTAAATGCTTCACAACCCCGAAATTCTAACACCCAAGCCTAGGGCTCAACTGATAGGTTTCAGCCTGCGGCTCGCCTTACAAACCTGAGGAACAATAAGTTCGGTGCGATCAGTCAAAGCGGGGTATACGATATTAGGACGCAGGACGGGAACAGTTGAGGACAACTGTTCTACTATGGCGTTGAACGCGATACTAATAGACATCTCTAACATATCGCTTCGCATTTGTCATAGTGACCAAGTACTGCTTGGCTTCGCTTGCCGACATTTTTCCGTGCACAGCAATCACCTCCTGCAAGGCCTTGTCCACATCGACGGCCATCTTCGATGCGTCGCCACAAACAAAGAAATAGGCTCCCGATTCCAACCATGCAAACAGTTGTGCACCTTGTTCAAGCATTTTATGTTGCACGTATACTTT
>JANLUJ010000228.1:0-2917 GCA_031363425.1 Pirellula sp. | reverse complement strand
CAAATTGCGGCAGCCAGGATTCCCAACAATACAATTGGCCTCTCCATGATGCCCGGTTGGTCATACGCATCTTCGTCATCCAACCGCCGTTTTTTCTTTTTATTTATGCCCAGCGCGATTTCAGCTTCTGCCCGATTTGTGTTAAGTTGCAGTGCACTGAATCCGGAGACTGCATGCTCGGCGACGCCCATCCCGTCGGTGGCTCGACGTTGCGCTTCTCGAAGCGCCATAGCAGTGGCCGCTGCGGTGAAAGGCCGCTTCAATGGATCCCTGTTTAGCAATTGCTCCACAATGGAGCTGAGCCAAACGGGACAATCAAACACGATGGACGCAACCGGAGCAAGATTTGTGCCCAGGATCGCCTGCTTGACCGAGCTAGGTGTGTCGCCGACGAAGGGAGGATGACCAGTGATCGCATGGTAAAGCACCGCTCCAACACTATACAGATCCGTACCAGAATTCCATTTCGGATGATCGACCAACGTTTCCGGGGCCGAATATGCTAACTGCTCCACGGTCAGGAGCGCTGGAGCACCAGGCCCACGCCGAAAGTCGCAAATCTTTACTTTGTTCCCATCCGGCGAAACAATGATTTTGTCCAAGCGAATTCTGCCATGAATCCATCCTGACTCGTGTGCGTACTGCAACGCTTCGCAAAGCTGAAGGCCATAGTCTAGGACCGATTCCCATGGAAGCCTTTCACGTCGTTTTAATGAGGCCGCAAGTGATTCCCCCTGCGCCAATTCGTAAACGAGATAAGCGTCCTTGGCGTCGAATCCACCACCATAGCATCGTACGATTCCTGGATGTCGAAGCGCTTTGAGGCTCTCCAACTGATCAGCAAATTCTTGCTTCGATTCAGGGGTCATACCCAAAGGTACCGAAAAAACGCGAACAACGACTTGCGCGCGCTGTTGCATGTGCACCGCGCGGAAAACATTCGAACCGCGTCCGCCAAGCGGCGATTCCAAAGCAAGGGGACCGATTTTAGAACGCGTCACGGAGTTAGAGTCCCCCTGTGCATTGGCCAGCAAACTTGAGGCCGTTGTACACGCATTCTCGGGCTGCGTCCGAATCGACGCCAGTTACGATTTCCAAGTCCCGCCGGCTCGACGCAAACGGTCGTCTATCTACGATCGTAGCACCCCTGGTGAGAACTCCAAGTTCCTCGACATCTAGCGAATATTGTTCTGACTTGAATAGAATGGGTTCCACCAGATAGACAATACCAACAGCTGCTTGCAACGCGATTGCCTCTTGGGCTCGATATTGCCTGTAGGATCGAAACAAATGGGGCAACATCGAATGGAGCAATCCACCTGCTCGCGAATTTTTTGATGGCAACATTCCCAGCATGTTAATATCAAAAACGACCTGATTGGTTATTTCCAGCGGTATGAGGGCCTTGGTGGTAGGAGAACGAAATACCGCCGAAGCGCTCGATGGATCAAAGTGCATATTGAACTCCGCAGCAGCTGTAACGTCGCCAATGCACTGGGTCGATCCACCGAGCATGATGATCTTGTCCACCGATTCGATGATACTAGGGTCACGTTGAAATGCCCTCGCGATGCCAGTTAACGGGCCTAAACATAAGATAGTGATGTCGCCGGGTTCAGCCCTCAAACGATCGGCAATGAGCTTTTCGCTGGCCATGATGTGCTGCCGATTGACAGGCGTTAATCCTAAATTGCCTAAGCCATCCTCGCCGTGAATCTGACGATTATCAGATACGGGCGCATCCTCTGGATCGGTGCCGGAACCCACCCGCGGGAATCGAGGTGGATCCAGTTTCTCCAAAATACCTAGGATATTCTGAATGCTTCGCTCGGATTCCACTGTGCCTGAGCAGGCGGTCACCGCAACGACATCCAACCTAGGATCAAACAAAGCCATGATCAAGGCGACCGCATCGTCTATCCCTGGATCGCAATCAATTATGACTTTACGCGACATGCTGGACAAATATCTCTGAAATGAGTCAACTCGTATAAAGAAGCTATCCTTAGTTTTATGTCACTTACTCTCCGTTTGCTAGCCGCGAGACTAGCTTCCTTCACCAACATGCTCGAAGAATTCCTAAGTCTTGCCGAAACCAATCAGGATCTCTCACCAGATCAAATGCAACAGGCCATCACATGGATGCTGGCTGGAATGGTACCAGATGAGCAAATTGGACAGCTCCTTCTCGCCTTACGAAAAAAAGGGGAATCCGTATCGGAATTGGTCGGTGCAGTCCGAGCCATGCGAATGATGATGACCCCCATCCGCACCAATCGCCTTGGTTTACTTGACACCTGCGGAACTGGTGGCGACGGAGCCAAGACCTTCAACATTTCAACCGCCACAGCGATAGTTGCCGCTGCAGCCGGTGCGACGGTTGCTAAACATGGAAATCGTAAAATCACGAGCGCAACAGGCTCTGCCGACGTTTTGACCGAACTCGGCGTCAAAATTGACGCAAACCGAGAGGTCGTTGAAGCCTGCCTAAACGAGTTGGGCATTTGCTTTTGCTTTGCTCCACAAATGCATCCAGCCATGAAGCACGTAGCAACCGTCCGCCGTTCACTCGCCGTCCCAACCCTTTTTAACTACCTCGGACCTCTTTGCAACCCAGCCGGGGCTGCCTTCCAAATCATAGGCGTTGGTAATGAACATCTGCAAACCAAAATGGCCGCAGCACTCATCCACCTACCCGTCGAAGCCGCAATCGTCGTCCGAGGCGAAGACGGCATGGATGAAGTTTCGTTGTCCGCGGACACAAAAGTGCTCCACATTCAGAGAGGCATGTTGACTCAGACTATCTGGACACCTCTTTCGTTCGGACTTTCGAAGATCAACGTGGATGACCTCCAGGTTGACGGACCCAAGGATAGCGCCGCCGCTATCATCGCCATCCTCAACGGAGAAAGAGGAC
>JANLUJ010001025.1:0-3133 GCA_031363425.1 Pirellula sp. | reverse complement strand
CTCGCCCCATACTTGCAATTGCTCGCGCGCAGCGGCTCTAAACGTATCGCCAGCGGCGATTAAAACGCTGTTGCCTTGGCTTTGGAAAAGCTTGGCGAGTTTGCCAATCAGCGATCTCTTTCCCAACGTTGCGAAACACATCGATGACATGTGCATTCTACGTTCTCTTCATGGTAGTAATCCTGCGCATGGAGGTGCATTGCTTAAGCTGCATACGGGAAGCGATCAATTTGTTCGGCCGAGCATGGGAGCCTGGGTGACATATGGACTTGGAACCGAGAACGAGAACTTACCTGCCTTTATTACCATTTGCCCAACCCTTGCTCATGGCGGAATGAACAATTGGGGTTCTGCGTTTTTACCAGCTTATTGCCAAGGTACACCGATCGGAAACGCGAGCTTGCCTGCTTCACAAGCCAATCTAAAGTTCATCCAAAACCCATCCATTCCATTGTCGGAACAACGCAATCAGCTTGATTTCTTGAACGAACTAAATCGTCACCATCTCGAAGCAAATGACATGGACTCGGTTTTGCAGGGCCGATTGGAAAGTTTTGAACTCGCCTTTCGGATGCAGTCAGCAATGCCCAATGCTCAAGACATTTCAGATGAAACCCGGGAAACGAATCATCTCTACGGCATCGACGATCCGATGACCGAGAATTTTGGTCGACAGTGCTTAATGGCTCGACGATTCCTGGAGCGCGGTGTTCGATTTGTGCAAGTGACTCATAGCGATAGCGAAGTGCAATGGGATCAGCATAGCGATCTCTACCATGGCCACACCAAGAACGCTGCCGAAGTCGACAAACCCATCGCTGGATTTTTGAGTGACCTCAAGGCGCGAGGAATGCTAAAAGACACTCTCGTATTGTGGGGAGGTGAATTTGGCCGCACTCCGACTTCGCAAGGCAATGGCCGCGATCACAACCCACATGGCTTTTCCATGTGGATGGCGGGCGGAGGAGTCAAAGGCGGATTTGCTTATGGTTCGACGGACGACTACGGTTACTATGCGGCTGAGGACAAAATGCATATCAACGATTTGCACGCGACCATTTTGCATTTGTTGGGGATCGACCATGAACGACTTACCTATCGCTACGCAGGCCGCGATTTCCGCCTGACCGACGTAGCGGGCCAAGTTGCCAAGCAAATCTTGGCATGATTCAAGGACGCTGGCAGCGTCCCCCACGTGGCTGCAACGTGGCTGCAACGTGGCTGACGCTGCCAGCGTCAGTTTATTATTTGGTTTCAAAGAACTTCGTCATCTCCACAACCTTTTGATAGCCAAGAAACCGTGTCGCTTCCGTGCCATCGGCTGCTAACAATACTCCTGTGGGATAGCCTTTCACGGCATACCGCTCGACAAGATCACGTCGTTCATCTCCGTCGACTTTGATGCAGACAATCCCCACGGACGCGTCGACGACATCTTTGGCCGTGAACACGTGCTGAGTCATGGTTTTGCAAGGTCCGCACCAAGTCGTCTCAAACTTGATAAAGCATCGTTGCTTATTGTTCATTGCTTCCAAAATTGCCGTGTCGACATCGTGTCGGAATTCCAGAGGCTTTTCTGCTTTAACTGCTTTCCTGTCCGCACCGTAGGGATCGCGACCCAATTCGTCTTGCGCACGCGATTTGCCTGGATCAAACACGGTGATTCGACCCGCGTTGCCAGTCGCGTCGTCAAGTTCCAACTTGTAAGCGGTTTCGCCCAACCAATGATAGTCTCCAACAGTCCGCATCGAAGCCCCTGAGCCTTTGGACCCGGTCCCCTCGCCCTTTAGTTCCCACCAGTCTCCCTCGCCAAAAACTGCGTCGTTATTGGAGTCACTCAAAACGAGCGAGATCTTTTGACCTGCAATCATGAAATCCCCCGTTTTGAAACCTCGCCGAGACAAACGCAACACTTTGGGTTGTTCCGTAACCGATGCAACGGCAATCCAAAGTGCCACCGGATAGTCCTCAACTACCGGTTTCTCGGTTTGATAACGGACCTTCAAAGTCGCGGAGAAATTTGACCAAATGTTTCCCCGTGATTCAGATTCCTTGGCAACAATCGGCTCCTCGTCGAATTTGCCGTTCGCGTCTGAGTCGATGTAAAGTCGAGTGTACGCGGCATCGACAGCAGCTCGAGTTACCAACATCTTGATCGGCAACTGTTTCGTTGCCGGCCAACCCAAACCCAATTCAGTTTCGAGGCCATCGAAGCCCAGCGACTCGGGGACCTCAACACCCTTCAATTCGAGTCCCTTACCCGGTGGAGAATATCGTGGAGCCAAAGGTGAATCGTCTGTACCAGCGGTTACTTTCACCACGATCGATCCGTCGCTTGAATTACCATTCATATTACTTTTTAATGTCGACTCAGCGACCGGAACATTTTCTGGATAAGGCCTTGGAACGGTCCCAAATTTCGACTTGCCATCTGACTGGTCGGTCGCAGTCTTTTTATGGTCGGTTGACTCTGAATGGCAGCCTGACAGCAAAAGGATCAATGCAAAAGGAATTTGTTTCTTCACAATTTGGTCTCCAGTTGAATGGTAAATTCGAAAGCGAGAAAAAGCTTATTGTCGGAGCATGCCGACTATCGCGGGATCCGACATATTATTTTGTTCGAATCCGCGTTGACGCAGCAAACATGAATCACAGTGACCGCAAGCAATACCCTTAGCGTCTGGGTCATAACATGAGAAGGTTTGGGAATAGTCTACACCAAGTGAAAGTCCTAAGCGAATGATCTCTGCCTTGCTCAGGTGGATCAGGGGCGTATGGATATTGAGTCGCCCTCCCTCCACTCCGGACTTGGTTGCAAGGTTTGCCATCGTTTCGAATGCAGCAATGAACTCGGGTCTGCAGTCGGGGTAGCCGCTATAGTCCAAAGCATTTACGCCAATAAAAATGTCTAGGGCGCCGAGTACTTCCGCCCATCCTAAAGCATAGGACAAGAAGACTGTGTTTCGGGCAGGAACATAGGTGAGTGGAATTTCGGTTCCAATTTCGGAAGCAAACGCTGATATTCCGCTTCAGGCAAAGCGGCAAGCAGACGGTTATCGGATCGTGCGGTTTCGTTTATCATAAATCCCCCTTATTTCGGTCGTGTTGTAAAAACAACAGACGGCACAAGAAG
>JANLUJ010001024.1:0-8996 GCA_031363425.1 Pirellula sp. | reverse complement strand
GAAGCGTTTGCTCCCACAACACCGGTGAAACAACTTGTTTCGTCAGCAAAGGCGCAAACTCGTCTGCCATCGCATGCGGTTGAGCGTCGACGTTCGAAAACAGTGGGAAGCGAGCGTTGCTGAACCGGATTGCCCGAATGGCGGTCTCCAGCTGCGCGACAGCAGGTTTCATGATGTCGGTATGGAACGCCCCTGCAACATTCAATCGAATGGTCTTCATCGCACCAGCCGACAAAGCTTTTTCAGAAATCGCCTCGATCGAAGCCAAATGACCGGATACGGCAATGTTGCCGGGGCACAACAAATTGGCGATACGAAGAATTTCTCCCGATTTCCGAGCTGAATCGCAAACCGCCTCTAACTGAACACGATCCAAACCGAGCACACTTGCCATCCCGCTTGGCACCGCCGAAGCAGCGTCTTGCATGGCCGATCCTCGCTGCTGAACCAATCGAACGCCATCCTCAAACGAGATGACTTGAGAACAAGCCAGCGCACTGTATTCTCCTAGGCTCAAGCCCGCTACAGCCACCACCGAGTCGATAATCGAAGGGTTCTGTTGCACAAAATCAGCAAAGGCAGCCATCGAGTGGACAAACAATGCAGGCTGGCTGTGGCTCGTAAGTTGAAGCTGCTCCTCTGGGCCTTGCACACACAATCTCCCGAGATCATACCCGAGAATTTCCGAGGCCTTAGCAAACAACGATTGGGCTTGTTCGCTCCGCTCAAGAAGCCCTTTTGCCATTCCCAGGAACTGAGCTCCTTGGCCAGGAAAAAGCAATGCGATGTTGGGCACTCTACAACTCTTCCATTACGACGAGAATCGAGGGATTAACCCAATCGAATAGGATTTACTCTTCGCCCATTTGGACAACGACTCTACCCATGTAGTAACCACACTTTGGGCAGACCGTATGCGTCGGAACCACGGTGCTGCACTTGGCACACACCTGTAGTTGGCGAGGCTTCTTGGAATGGTGTGCTCGACGCATGCCAGATCGTGAGTTGGAGTGTCGTCGCTTGGGAACTGCCATTTTTAATACTCAAACAAAATTAGTTAGAGACGTGCTTGTTTTTTCAAGGAGCAAAAGGTTACGAACCATGCTCCAAACTGTCAAGCCGAAAGGAGCCGACGAATCAATACCCCACTCGCCTGACCCTGCGAAGAATAGGAAAGACTGATAAAAGCCTCCCCAGCTGCCGTTGAACTATCAGCTGCAATAATAGGGCAGGTTGGGTCTGGTTCCCTGCAATTCAGCAGTGGAAACATGATTTGTCTATCCATAGCCAAGCAGCTGGCGACGATTTCGACCGCTGCACTGCCAGCCCCAAGATTTCCAAAGTAACTTTTTGCAGCTGTGACCGATACTTTTTCGTCAGCAAAGCCATCGTGAATGCCATTGGCTTCAGATCGATCCGCTTCGATTTCGCTTTTTCCACAGGCATGTATGTGGCAATTCCCCGCTTCCAAGCGTAAGCCAGCGGCTTTTCCTTTTGAGATCAAACCGGAAACTACGTTTTTGGTCGCAATTCGAATGAAATCCCTTGTGTTTCCTGCAAAGCTGTTGCCGACCGCCGAACCGACGCCGCCGATTACCTCGCCCCAAATCTTGGCGCCACGAGCGATGGCGTTTTCAAGGGATTCTAAGACCAATGCACCTGCACCCTCTCCGAGTACCGAGCCGTCGCGTCCCGAATCGAATGGTCGGGACATTTCACTTGGAATGGATCGAGGGCTAGCAAGTTTTTCAGAAATAGTGAAGTGCAAGGCACGCAACGGCTCCAATCGAGATCCGGTGGCGCCAGCCAGCATGACATCCGCAGCTCCTCGTCGAATGGTAGCGACAGCTTCGGCAATGGAAGCCGAACTACTGGCTTCGCGAATGGTGACGGAATTGCTGGGGCCTCTCAGATCGTTGTAAATCGCTACATGGCTCGCTGGCATATTTGGCAAATACTTCAAAAGCCACAGCGGGTTGACTTTGGGGCGTCCCTCCATAGGCCAACGAAGCATGTCAAAGCGATTGTCAGCATCAATGCATGCGGCGACGCCATCGGAGAACTCTTCCGGTCGAGTCAGAATGTAGTCGCTGCCGTAAACGATTCCGGTTCGCTCAGGATTACGGCTCCCCGGGGCAGCCAGTCCACTGTGCGCCAAGGCCATTTGACAAGCGGCGACGCCTAATTCAATTTCCCGACACATCACCTTTTGGTTTTTTTTGATGGATCGCTGGAGTGATTTCTCAAGCGGGCCAAAGTCCTCGATTTCTCCGGTGAAGCATTTAGCTTGGCCACCGCAGGTCAATTCGAGCCCGTTTTTAGGCAAGCAGTCCAAGGTTGAGATGCCAGTTTTTCGTTCAATTAAGTTTGTCCAAAAAGTATCGAGCTCCCTACCGATCGGGCTCACAACACCCATGCCGGTGATAACAACTCGTCGAATTGGATTGGACATCATCAAGATTGCAAGCAGGGCAAAACGGGATCGTCGATTTTTCGGGAGCGAGCAGCATAACCGGCGGTCACGGATTCGACAACCAAAGCCTGGAGGGGTGGTTGATAGAAGTTGAACTTGACATCAAAGGCGACAACGTGACAATTCGTAAGAACTTCAGGACGGTTATCTCAGTTGGTTAGAGCACCACGTTGAAATCGTGGGGGTCGTTGGTTCGAGTCCAATATCGTCCATTGCTTTTGTCGAAAAACACTGTGTTTCCTGTGTTTTTCCTGAGAAAATCGCTTCGGGTTTCGCTTCGCTTTCAGGCCCTTGCGGGTCAATGCGGGTGCTTTCAGCTTCGGATTTCGCTTCGGGTTGTAGACTCATCTTAAGCATGGCGTTACTCATGTCAGAATCAGTAACTTGCCAATAGTGTTCTTGCGCTATCTGCTCGGTGTGGCCACATATCGCCGCAGCAATGTGGCTCGGTAGTGTCCTCGCAAAGTCTGTACATCCTGACGCCCGAAGATTCTGCCATAGCTTTGGCCATTGCTTCACGCCTGCTCTGTTGATGATCTTTTCCAGTTGTGTCCGAAGGTTCGTATCACCGTTGATTTCCGGAAAGACGAATTCACCTTCGGGGGCTTCATTGAACCAAGCCAATAACTCCGCTTCGATTGAGGGCAACATCGGGACGATTCGAACAGCCCGCTTAGCGTGGTGCTCTGTCTTGGATGAGTCCACAATAGATATTCGTTTTGCCTCCCATGCGATGTGGTCCCATTTAAGGCCCTGGGCTTCGCTGGGGATCCGGAACGCTCCAAGCCTTGCGAGAACCAGCAATGCCCGCCAACGTGCGTTTGGAGCTTTGGCAAGAACTTTGTTGAATGTGGTCAAGTCGACATAGGCTTGACGCTCTTTGTTACTTCGAACGCTACTTGCCATCCCTTCAAATGGATTGCGGTCAATGATGCCATCGGCCACAGCTTGTGTGAAAGCCTGTTTGCAAAAGCCGGTTCGCCTCTTGACCGTGTTCGATGAAAGCGAAGGGGCTTGTTCGCCTTCTTTTTGCTTATCCCGCTTGTTGGTGGAAGCAAGCCACTTTCGAAAGTCCCTTGCATCCGACGCGGTTATTGACTTTAGCTCACGGTCTTCACCAAAGAACTCAACTAGTCGCTTGTGAGTATGCGAGAAAACAACTTGCGAAGATTTCTTTACGTCGAGTGCTCTCGATTCGAAATACCCTTTCAAGTATTCACCAAGCAAAACGGCTTTGACTGGTTTCGCCTCCAATGGCCGAATTAACCCGCATCGTTCGTACCGGTCCCGAAGCTCGGCGGATAACCCACCGATGAACTCGGAAGTCTCCGCTTCCATTGCAAGCCCAGCCGATAGGTAGCTCAGTAGGGATTCGATAACCCGTTGGTGACGCTCAGCAACTTTGTTGTTGCATGGACCAAGTCGAAGCGTCTTGCGACTTTTGTTGCTGTCGTAAAACTGAATCCAACGATGCTTTGGATTACTTGCTGGCGTGACGATGCTAGCCATTGATGGTTACTCCGTGAATTTTAATCGTCCACAAATCTTGTAATGATTAACCGCCAATGATTGGCTCATCCGGTCGGTCGAGTCAAGCCTGCACGAACCAGGCCTGACTTCTAATATGTTGACATTTGAAAATCGATTCGGATTTAGCCGAAAAGTTGTTAGCACATGCTGTCGTAGGCTTCGAACGCTTTTGAAGGGTCCAAATAACCTTCGATGATGTGGTCGGCAATTTCGATGATGTACCGGGCTTCATTCCCGAACATCGCATACAGCGATTCGACAGAGGGAGTAGCAACTACCACCTTCTTACCGTTGGCTTTGGCAATTCCAATTTCGAGCAGCACTCCCGCACACTTACAATCGACCACCCATGCGAATATCGTCGTGGCCAATTGGATGGCGGCCATATGTTGCCAAAGTGGCCCGATCCGCACATGGCTGTCGTCCGGTGAGTGCCACACGTATGGGATGGGCCCGGCACGGTAAACCAACTCATCGCAAACTTTTACTAGTTCCGTTTCATATACTGTTTCTTCTAACAGTCGCGTATACTCTGTCATATCAATTTTCCCACTATGTAAAACCTAATGTGTGAAAGTTGGTTCGGCGGTTCGTTCCGCAGAAACCCGGCCCGCCCCGGCAAGGGCGGGTCAACATTTTGGAGTCGTCCACAACTCCTCCTCAAAGTGATTCCGGCAGTTTGGTTTCGATGGCCTCAAAAACAAGCTATGCCACCCCAGATTGATATCCACTTCCGCCACTCCCTATAGGGGCGGAGGTGGAATCACCAATTCCAGCTTCCAGTACGATTCCGGTAGGGTGCCGGAATCATGCCGGAATCACCATTTAGGGCGGTAGTTGGAGGGCGATTTCGTAGTAGATTTCGAACCGCTTTTTGCCGGGTGAAACCAATTTAGTCTTGTGGACGGTTCTATCCTCCAGGACCATTTGTTTTATTATCCTGTCAAACTTCCCAACTCCCATTGAGAGTTTTCCTAACAGTACACTTTGTTGTATTGGCTCAAACTCGCTTGATAGAATTTCCAAAATATCAGCCTTGGAAGTTTCATCGTCAAACGCTTGTTTCTTGTCTCGACTACTTTTCTGAATGGCAACTTGGGGCGGTTCATCCGATGAGTACCAAATTGGAAAATCGAACCGTATCGAAGTTGGCTTTGGCGACGGGAAGGAACGGCATACCGCATCCAATACGGATAGCCCATCAGTCTCATGTGGACGGATAGTGCAATGGGTATCGGTGGACCGCGAGATTCCACCCGCACCGCTTCCAATGTCGGTAGTGGTCTTGTCGGATTGACTCCCCTTGGTCGAGTGGTGGACTATCACGACAGCGGCCCCCGTCCGCTCCGCAATCGAATCGATTTCAGAGTAGATCGCAATCATTTGTGCGTTGTCGTTCTCGCTGGTCCCCTTTGGCAATGATCGTGACAACGTGTCTAAGATGACTAGCCCGTATTCCTTCCCCAATACGATAAGGTCATGCACTAGCTCGATGATGGACCTAGGCCGCCCTCTAAGGCTTAGAATGTCGATACCGTTGTGGTCGACTCCCAACGACAGGGCGACTCTCTTAAGTCGGTCTGCCAAGCAACTAGCTTGCAATTCGTAGTCAATGATTAGTACGTCTCGTTGCAAGGTTTGGCGCCCAAGGAACGGCAGACCTTGAGCGACAGAGAACGCTAGTTGCGAAGCAAGCCAACTTTTACCAACCTTGGTACTCGCAATCAAATTCATTGTCTCACCACAACGTAGCAGTCCCTCAATGAGCGACTCGGATTGTGTTGGGTTTGCATGAATTAAGTTGGCCAGCGACACAATGTCAGCACGATGAACCGTAAGGCACGCAATTGCCGACCGTGGTACATCGACTTGTTTCGCCGCCCAATCCCTCTTGGCGTTTTCCCAAGTTACGTCGAAATTCTGATTGTGTGTCAAACCGATTTCATCTGTCTGATTGTTCTCAACCAGTTTCGGAATTTCGTGCGTCGTGTCTGCAAATACCGCATCGCGACTTAGGCCCAATTCCAAGCCTAGCAGCATGAGCGAATAAACCGCATCGCTCCGATTACCCCATGTAGACTCGATAGCCTTGCGTTTGCTCCCCACCCATCGTCTGGCCTCATCCGTTGACAAATCCTCTACGCTCCTCCCCGGCAAATCAGAGTCGTCCACAATCGTTTGGGTTGTCATGCCGGCAATAACAAAGTCCTCCAGGTCATATCGACGGTCGGCATGTTGCTCATGCACGCCGACTACGTTACCGCTCTTACGAACCGAACCGACTGGGCGGAGTAGTCGGCAAAGGTCAGCCGTACCGTCGATTCGTGCCGTGCTGTCGATTGTCTTGGCAATCCTGTGTAGCTCGGCAAGCCAAGATTTGGCAATTGCCTTGCATCGGGTTCGGTCCTGTTCGTCGTTAATGTAATGTGGACGACTCAATAGCCAGTAGGCATGGAATCCACCATCGGGACCATTACTGTTGATTAGTAAACTTGGCGGATATGGCATTGCGGCAAGTGCGGCTAGCATCGTCTCGCGAGTTGCGTACTTGCCTTTACCGCAATCGACATCTAACCCGATGGCAACAATCTCCGTAACATCGTCGGCGGACCCGATGCCGTTACTGTTCCGCTCAAGCATCTTTTTAGCATTGATTGGGTTGACCTTCACGAAGCATTCGCGACCTTCGACGAATTCGGCCACATCTTCTAATTGGTCGCATTCAAAGATTTCCAGTCGAGTCTTGCCGTCGGCATCCACAATCACTATTTGTGAGTTGCCGTAGAACGGTTCGCATTGCCCGTATAGTGCTGTCAGATATTCCAAAGGGGTCATGATGTGGCCCCTTCGATTAATTGTCGAATTGAATCCATCGGGATTCGGATTGAGCGTCCAATCTTGACTCTCGATAGCTTGCCTGAATTTACCAAGCTCCACACCGTCCGTTCCGACAGGCCTAACATGGCCCCCGTTTCTCGCAATGTGACGAGTAGACGGTTATCATGGATTGCGTTAGATGATTCTTGCCGGGTTGCTTTGGGGGTGGCCCGGCTTTTTTCGTTAATGGGGGTTCGCATTGCTCACCTCCGATGACTGGTCCACAAGCCAAGCAAGAATAGATGATCCCTTGCAGAACCAGCGGCCACCCCGCTTAGTCGCGGGCAAGGTCCCATCTAGTTTTGCCCTCTTGACTACATCCGGGGATACCCCCGTCAGCTTTGGAACCGATGCGACATCGTAAATCGCGTCGTCATATATTTGAATTTCGTGTGGCATAAAAATGCTCCTTTCGAGAGCAATCATGCCAACACAACTAGCGATGGAAATAGGGTTTTTGTCGGATGCAACAACAATCAGCAAAACGCAACAACAACGCAACAAAACGCAACATTCAAATCGCTGGTTTGTCCCATCCAGTAGACCAGTGGTTTAAGACTTGAGGATAGAGCAACTCCCACGAACTGCCTTTCTTGCGTTTGACATTGGATGGCAAACCTTTCGCCCAACGACAAAAAGTAGAACGGTCTCTTTTAATATGACTTGTTAATGTGGAAAGGCCTACCCATTGGTCTTTTGGCGATTCGGTGAAAGCAAATTCGGTTTCGAGTAGTGGAAGCAACTCAGCCTCTTTCACGCCACGCTGACATTCGCCCCCGGTCGCGCTGCAATCGCAATCGATGCGAGTCGCAATAACTTCCCCCATCATTGCAAGTACATTCATTTGAATCAGCCAATATGCAAGTTGGTGAACCGAACTACACTCGAACTGTTCATCGTCGATTCCAATCATCCCTTTGCATGTCACGGTTTTGTAGCCCATGCCTTGCATCGCGATTGCGAACGGACCCCAGTCGACATCCTTTAGGGAGTTAAACGCTTCCGCAATTTCGTCGCTTACCGATTGGATTAGAGTCTCATCGGCTTTTCCCGACTTGACTATCTGGAGATTGACCAGCGTCGAATAGATGACGTTGTGTACGGCTTGGGGTGAATGCACGATAGAAGCTCATTAGTCTCATGGCAGTCTAATTTTAAAAACGGCAAGCCCATGACTAGTGGGCGATTCGGACCGTCGTCCTAGCCGCACTGAAAATGTATCCGGCATCCATTTCCTTACCAACCGATTGGATAGATGTGGTCACATTGACTACAGTTTTGAATGCTAAGTTTATAGGGTGGCGGCCCCTCCTTTGGTGGGGTGTGTTTAGGCAAAAGTCGCCAGAGGACCCAGCGTTTCTAGCCACCCTTGACCCGCTATGCCTCCAAAAAAGCTCTTTTTAATCGCTCAAATGCTCTGGGGATCTCGTCTAGTTCCGTTGATCAATTATGCTGTTGGGATCCCATAACTTGCAGTATTCAGTCATGGATTTTCCGAGTCCGTCAATTCCCGGGAAAAGGGTTTTCGCGGTAATATTCATGCTCGCTAAATGGTTCATGAAATGTGATTTGACTGTTAATGGTATTTCGATCTTTTTCACGGCGTCTAATTGCTTTAGAATCTCAAGGTGGTCCGAAAGTGGGTTATTTTGGCATATCGAGAATCGTCCCTGCTGTGCTTCAATTCGCGGGTTCGTGTTATAAGTGCTCATGAAGTCCAACAAATCAATTGTCTTCCCCTTTTTTCTTTCGCTGCTTGCGAACGTTGTAACTTTGTCAAAGTCAGCAATCCATATTACTCCACAAGTCTTATCCATTTCGCAGCAAGCAAAATACAAGGCCACCCAAGGTGAATCACTCCAATCAAGGATTCGTGTCGGGGCTCCAAAATGCTGCAAAAGCGGAAACCATCCGAGAAAATCGATCGCCCCTGGCGGCCCAGAAAGAGTAAGTGAAATCGTATTTTCCAAAGGTAGCAACTGCTTGGCACTTACGGAGAATTTATTCATGATCTCCCTTTCCAGTTGTACGGTCTTCTCTTGACTCAAGCACTTTGCTTTTGCGATCCGCATGAGAGACGGCTCCAAGGACCAGTCGATATTTGTTTGGCCGCGAA
>JANLUJ010000086.1:0-2304 GCA_031363425.1 Pirellula sp. | reverse complement strand
CCTACCTATGGCAACGACAACGGCACCAACAGCAACGTCCGTAAGTTCAACGGATCCCACCAATGTGATTGTAGAAACAAGAAACCTCGGGAAAATCTACCGAGATTTCTGGGGCCGCAAAAAGGTAAATGCGTTAAAGGCGTTGGATATTGAAGTCCGCCGCGGCGAGATCTTCGGATTGCTGGGCCCCAACGGATCGGGCAAGTCTACGACGATCAAGCTTATGCTTGGACTGCTTTTCCCGACATCTGGCAGGGCATTCGTGTTCGGCAAGGATGCGACCGACGTCGCTAAAAATGAACGGATCGGTTACCTGCCGGAAGAATCCTACCTCTACAAGTTCTTGAACGCCGAAGAGACCCTGGATTTCTACGGACGTTTGTTTGATATGCCCGCAAAGGTGCGTCGAGAACGAAGCGAGCAGTTGATTCAAATGGTCGGGCTTCAGCGGGCTAGGCGCCGCCAGCTCAAGGAGTATTCCAAGGGGATGACGCGCCGCATTGGCTTGGCGCAAGCATTGATCAATGAGCCTGAGTTCTTGGTATTGGATGAGCCAACGACTGGCTTGGACCCAATTGGAACTCGCGAAATGAAGGACTTAATTCTACGTCTTCGCGACCAAGGCAAGACAATCCTTCTTTGCTCGCACCAATTGGCAGACGTGCAAGATGTTTGCGATAGAGTGGCTATTCTGCATCAAGGTGAATTGAAGGAACTTGGCCGAGTCGACAGCTTGTTGAAGGTACAGGATGTGACTCAAATTCACGCCAAGGGATTGGACGAAAAGACCAAGCAGGAGATTAAGGAATTGATCGCTCGTTCGAGCGGCGAAATGCTGCGAATGGACAACCCAACCACAACGATGGAAGAATTGTTCCTCGACATTGTTCGCGAAAGCGATCAACGTCCAGGGCGTCGCGGTAGTGGTGCTTAACTAATGATAGGCATCCTCCGGAACATTCGAAAAACCGAGATCGTTGAAAGGGAAATTTAGGAAACATGCGTTTATCACCAGATCAATTTTGGACTTACTTTGAGTGGCTGTTTGAGCATTTTGCCCTAGTGCAGGGCTTCTTGTTGGTGTTGGTACTAGCCATTGTTGGTTTCGTGTTGGGTTTCGTGGTTGCCTTGCTAAAGCACGGTCCGACCGAAGGTTTTTTGCATGTTTCAAAGCTTATACGTGAACTGTTTGCAGTCGATATCCCGCAAACCTCCGTTCGTCGAGTCGGAGCAATCGCGCGACTAGCAATAAAAGAAGCGATACGAAAAAAAGTGTTGGTGGTAGTGGCGGTATTTATCATTGCAATCATGTTTGCTGGTTGGTATTTGGATCCACAAGCTCAATACCCAGCGAGGCTCTATATTTCCTTCGTTCTGACAACCACTAATTACATGGTAATTTTGCTTGGGTTGTTTCTGAGTTGCTTCAGTCTACCCAGCGACATCAAGAGCAAAATCATCTACACGATTGTGACCAAACCGGTCCGTCCAACGGAGATTTTTTTGGGACGAGTGGTTGGTTTCTCGGCGGTTGGAACCATGATTCTTTTGTTACTCGGAGCGATGAGCTACTTGTTCGTTGTCCGCGGAGTGGATCACAAGCACGAATCGCTCGAGATAGCTGCCAATGGTCGTTCCGGGGTGACAGCCAGTCAGCAGTTTCATTCGCACGCCTTCACTCTAGATGATTCGGGTGAGGGGTATACGAACGAAACCAAGGGTCATAGGCACATCGTTACAAAAGAAGGGGACAAAATTGTCGTTGGCCAATCGATGGGCGACTTGGAAGCTCGAGTTCCAATTTATGGGCTCTTGCGATTTACTGGTCGAGACGGCGAAGAGACCACCGGCATGAATGTCGGATACATGTCCGAATATCAAAAGTACATTGAGGGAGACTCGCTCTCCAGCGCGATCTGGACTTTTAAAGGTTTAAACGCATCCAGTTTTGGAAGCGAATTGAACTACGACATGACCATTTCCGCATTCCGGACCTACAAAGGAGATATCGTTACACCGGTTGGCGGAGTTGTGATATTCCGAAGCATGGATGGAGCCGTCGAGAGCGAACGAATCCCCTTCAAAGTGAAGGAGTTCCAAGTGGATCAACGATCGATCCCAACCAAAGGGCTTAAGGGGTTTCGGAAAGGTGAACCTACGCAATTGGACTTCTTCAAGGATATCGCACCGGAAGGCAAATTCGAGGTCATGATTCGTTGCCAAGACAAGAGTCAATATCTGGGTATGGCGGCTGCAGACTTGTACTTTAGGGCCAATCCCAAGCCTTTTTGGCTGAATTTCATC
>JANLUJ010000040.1:0-8498 GCA_031363425.1 Pirellula sp. | reverse complement strand
TATTGATTTTGGCGTTAAAATAGGGGAGTACCACGTCTTCCAATGCATTGGGTGAGACGTCCCGCCTGCAGTCCTCTTGCTTGCTCTTAATTCTCAAATGGTTGATACCTTGAAGACAGCATTCTTTCGTTTATTGATTTTACTTTCCGTTGTTGCATTTGATACAGCTGGGCCTTGGCTGTCGTTGCGAGCCGGGACCGTTCAGTTTAACCGAGATATCAGGCCGATATTGTCGGAAAACTGCTTTGCCTGCCACGGTCCTGATGCGAGCAAGCGACAAGGCGAGCTTCGGCTCGATCGACGAGAAAATGCCATTGCTAAAGGAGCCATCGTACCTGGCAAGCCAGACGACAGTGAAATCATTCGCCGAATTTTTTCAACGGATCCCGATACCATTATGCCGACACCCGATTCTCACAAATCGCTCACGATGCAGCAAAGGGTCGTTCTTAAGACATGGATTGCGGATGGGGCCGAGTACCAAGGGCATTGGTCGTTCATTCCGCCAATTAGACCGGAGCTTCCTCAAGTAAGAAACAACGCTTGGATCCGAAACCCCATCGATCGTTTCGTGCTTTCTGAACTCGAGAGCAGAGGCCTGGAGCCCTCTCCAGAGTCGGAACTAAGATCACTTCTGCGGCGCGTGTGCTTTGACTTAACAGGCCTACCTCCTTCACCCGAAGAAATTGACAAGGTTTTGTCCGACGCATCACCTGAGCGTTATGAAAACTATGTCGATGAATTGCTGAAGCGTCCGGAGTGGGGTGAACACCGAGGTCGAAACTGGCTCGATTATGCTCGTTATGCTGACACTCACGGCATTCACTTTGACAACTTTCGCGAGATGTGGTCCTATCGCGAATGGGTGATCAACGCATTCAATCGCAACCTTTCGTTCGACCAATTTACGATTGAGCAGCTCGCAGGCGATTTACTACCTGACGCCAATCTTGACCAACGCATTGCGACAGGCTTCAATCGTTGCAATATCACCACAAACGAAGGGGGGGCCATCGACGAGGAGTACAAAGTTCTCTACACGCGCGATCGAGTGGAGACAACTGGGCAGGTTTGGCTCGGGCTGACAGTGGGGTGTGCGGTCTGTCACGATCATAAATTCGACCCGATCAGTCAACAAGAGTTTTATCAGTTGGCTGCATTTTTTAACAACACAACTCAGAAAGCTATGGACGGTAACATCAAGGACACGCCGCCGATTATTCCAGTCCCCCGCCAAGAGGATCGAGCAAGATACTTTGAACTCGAATCGTTGACCGAACAAGCGAACAAAGCACTCGTTGAACATCGGAATGCGGCACGTCAATCGTTCAATGACTGGATCAGCAAACCGGACGAACGCGAAAAGTCGATATGGCAAACTCTGCCTGCGAAGGAGTCTTTGGAGACACATATTCCTCTAACGGGTATCGACTCAAAATGGATCGGGGCTATCCATAAAAATCAATGGTTCCAAATTCCGCTGCAACCAGAGGCAACCCTGGTTGCTGGTAGAGTCGCTGATTCCGCTTGGCAAGTCAAAGATAGTTTTCCTTCATTGCCATTTGGCGATTTCGAACGCGATCAAAGTGTGACTCTTTCTTTATGGGTCAAACCGTCATCGGAAAACCAGGGAGGATCTCTGTTAGCTCGAATGGACGATTCCAACAATCACAGAGGCTGGGACGTTTGGACCGAGAATGGTGCATTGGGCATGCACATGGTTCATCAATGGCCTGATAACGCATTCAAGACTATTTCGAAGACGAAATTGACATCCTCCAGGTGGCAGCATGTTGCGATTACCTACGATGGATCCTCGAAAGCTGAAGGAGTTAAGATTTTCATCGATGGCAAAGAAACCAAAAAGGATCATCCCACTAATTCGCTTTCGGAGTCGGTTAAGACTTCGGTGCCTCTGACAATTGGCCGACGCACGACTGGTTCGCCAGCCATTGGGGCCCAAATACAAGATGCCCGAATCTACTACAAAGCCCTCGATGAAAATGAAATTGGACAGCTTTTTGAACTTCCACGTAGGCAATACATCGTAAGCAAACCGAATCGCACTAACGAAGAGTCCGAAGAACTTTATTCTTGGTACTTAAATTCCTGTGATCCTGAGTTCTCTCGACTCAACAGCAAATTGCAGTCCTTGGTTACCGAACGAAGTGAAATCAAAAAGCGAGGAACCGTAGCGCATGTGATGAACGAAGCGACAGAGCCACCGAAAGCGTTTGTTTTGATGCGAGGTGACTATGACAAACGTGGGCAAGAGGTACAGCCTGCAACTCCGAAAGTACTGCCACCGATGTTACAGGGCATGCAGGCAAACCGACTTGGACTTGCGAATTGGCTATTGCAACCGTCGCACCCGCTCACTGCTCGAGTTACTGTCAACCGGTTCTGGCAAGAGGTCTTTGGAACGGGGTTAGTCGGCTCGTCCGGGGACTTTGGTGTGACCGGACAGATGCCAACGCATCCGGAACTGCTTGACCATCTAGCGACCAGTTTTCGAGAGGACGGCTGGAACATCAAGAATCTATTTCGAACCATTGTGACCAGCGCAACTTACCGTCAGTCGTCCAGTGTTACGAGCGAGAAGCTAGCGATGGACCCGACCAACAAATGGCTTGCTCGCGGACCAAGATTCCGAATGGATGCCGAGATGATCCGAGATACGGCACTCTTTACTAGCGGCTTGCTAGTCAACAAGATCGGCGGTCCAAGCGTCCGTCCGTACCAACCCGTTGGCGTTTGGGAGGCCGTGGCCATGCCGGAGAGCAACACGCGAAACTACACGCCAGACAAAGGCGAAGGGCTTTACCGGCGCAGCCTATATACTTTTCTGAAGCGTGCTGCACCGCCCCCGAATATGGAGGTTTTCAATGCGACAGCCCGCGAGGTTTGTACCGTCAAGCGAGAACGCACCAACACGCCACTGCAGGCCTTGGTTACTTTGAATGACGTACAATTTGTTGAGGCAGCGCGGTCGCTTGCTACGAACACGCTTTTGGACACAAGCCTTGGGACCGACTCGGGGGCTCGCGTTCAATCGATCGCTAACAAGATCCTTTCGAGAACCTTTCGAGCTGAAGAGCTCAGTATCGTGCTGGACAGCCTCAATGCAATGCTCGCGGTTTATCAAATGCAACCCGATGAAGCAAAAAAATTGATCGCAGTTGGCGAAAGCAAGGCGACATCCAACTTGGCTGAAAGCGAGCTTGCAGCCTGGACGATGCTGGCGAATGAATTGATGAATTTGGACGAAGTTCTTACTAAATAGAGAGAATCATGCATTACCGAACAGTCCATCCGATCATCGAACAGTACGTTCGGAGCGAAACCCGGCGACAGTTTTTTCGGCAGGGGGGCAACGCTCTGGGATTGGCTGCCCTCGCGTCATTAGGGCTGCCAACCGCCGCGATTGGTTTCGATTCCAGTCCAATTGCCGGTGAGGCTTCAGGAGGCCTCGGCGCTTTGCCCCACTTTCCTTCAAAAGCCAAGCGAGTTATCTATTTGCACATGGTGGGCGGGCCATCGCAAATGGATTTGTTCGACTACAAACCGCAAATGAACGATTGGTACGATAAAGACTTACCGGAGTCGATCCGTAACGGTCAGCGATTGACAACCATGACAAGTGGACAAGCGCGGTTTCCCATCGCGCCGTCGAAGTACAGGTTCGCTCAACATGGCCAAAGTGGCATGTGGATTTCGGAACTATTGCCCGAGACAGCTAAGGTCGTCGATGAGATGTGCTTCATTCGGTCCATGCATACCGAAGCGATCAATCATGAGCCAGCCATCACGTTGATGCAGACGGGAAACATGGTCACCGGTCGACCATGCATTGGCTCGTGGATGTCCTATGGCCTCGGCTCGATGAATAACAATCTCCCTACATTCGTCGTCTTCGTAGCACAGCCTTCCAACACGGAACAGATCCAAGCTATCTCGGCTCGACTTTGGTCGTCAGGCTGTTTGCCGGGAGAGCATTCTGGATGCAGTTTCCGCTCTAGCGGCGATCCGATCATGTACATCAACAACCCGGCGGGCGTATCCGCCGAAGTACGTCGCACGACGCTGGATGGACTCAAGGCATTGAATGAAATGAACTTCCGGGCCGTGGGTGATCCAGAGATCCACACACGAATACAGCAATATGAGCTCGCGTTTCGCATGCAATCGAGTATTCCCGAATTGACGGATATCGCAAGCGAACCGAACAGCACCTTTGATCTCTATGGTCCTGAAGCAAAGAAGCCTGGCTCATTCGCTAATTCGGTCTTGCTCGCGCGCCGAATGGTCGAACGCGACGTTCGATTTGTACAAATTTACCTTAACAACTGGGACCATCACGGAAACGTCAACGGTCGATTGCCATCGCAATGCAAGGATATCGACCGCGCGACATATGGTTTGATCACGGACTTGAAAACAAGGGGCCTACTGGATTCCACCTTGATCATTTGGGGAGGCGAGTTTGGCAGAACCATCTATTCGCAAGGGGGCCTGAGCAAGGACAATTACGGACGCGATCATCATCCTCGATGCTTCACCATGTGGATGGCTGGCGGAGGAGTCAAGGGTGGCGTGATTCACGGAGAGACGGACGATTTCTCATACAACATCGTAAAGGATGCTGTGCACATCCGAGACTTTCATGCGACGGTATTGCATCTGATGGGCATCGACCATGAACGCCTGTCCTTTCGCAACCAAGGACTCGATCTTAGGCTAACGGGAGTAGAGCCAGCCAAAGTCGTAAAGGAGCTATTGGCATAGTTTTCTTGGTTTGTGGAAATGCCATCTAGCTCAACTCAAAATGGATCCGCGGCTCAATCGCAAGCAGCGATAGAGTAGAACAGTTGTCTCAACTGTTCCCGCGCGGCGTCTCAATGTCATTCAATCACCTCGCGTCGACAAACCAAGAACTGAGTGGCGGCCTAGGCCGTGAACTAAGTTTTGAGCAGTTGAGGACAACGTTGAGGACAACTGCTCTACTCTGCTTCCGCCAATCACGCGATTGAGCGCCGTTTGTTCCGCCAAGTGGAGTGCTTCGGGGTGGGTAAGACCAGAAAGGAAAGCTGGCTTGACATCGCTTCAGGGGAATCGTTAACAAAGAGAGCCGAATTAATTAACTCCAAGGAAATGATCTATGCGAGTCTTAGCCGTCAACGCCCCGAAAGCCTTGGCGCGCGACCTGCACCAACGGGACTATGCAACCGAGGGTTTAAAGTTGCTATTGGCCGATGCTTCGAATCCGCTGGAGTCAGCGGAAAGCGGCGACCCGTTTGTTGCTTACTCAAGTCGCAGGAAAGTGGATTTGACTGCCATTGCAGTCCTTCGGAAAACCATTCGAGAATTCCAGCCAGACATTATTCATTCGTTTTTGCCGCGATCATTGTCACAAACGGTTTTGGCTACGATCGGGCTTCGAAAGCAGCCTAAGATCGTTTCGTTTTATGGAATTACACGAGTTCCATCTTGGCGTGAGCCCGCCGATTGGATCACGTACCTTTCCCCAAAGGTCTCGATGCACGCCTGCGAGTCCAACGCGGTCAAGTCTGCGTTAGTCCAAGGTGGAGTGCAGGAAACCAAATGCGAGGTAATCTACAACTGTGTCGAAAAGGCAACGCACGAGTTAACAAGGCAGGAACTGCTTGCTAAGTACGACCTTCCCGCAAGCGCGTTTGTAGTTGGAACGGTTGCTACTATTCGGCCTGTCAAAGGGATCGATGTGCTGCTTCGGGCATTGATCGAATGCGCGGAGATCCGCAACTTGATTGCTATCATTGCAGGCCCACTTCACGATTCCGCTGCAGAATCGCTATCAAAGGACCCTCGCTTGAAGGGCCGTATCCGCATGCTTGGTTACACCGAGAATGCATCTTCTCTCATGAAGGGGATGGATTTGTTTGTCATGCCTTCACGAAAGGAAGGGCTTTGCCGCGCGTTACTGGAGGCGATGGGGCAGCATGTCTGCCCGATTGTTAGCGACGCTGGAGGAATGAAAGAATTGGTTCGAAACGGAGTCGATGGAATGGTTTTCCCAAGCGAAGATTCGTTTGCGTTAGCATCCGCAATTCGACAACTTCATGCTGCTCCACAGCAACTTGAAAGCTTTGGCGAGTCCGCGTTTGAACGCGTTCAATCGATGTGCGCTCCCAACGTAGTCGGTGACAGGGTTATTAAAATGTATCGGCGATTGGCTGCTGATAGCCATCAAACCGTCCGCTCTTGCACTGTAGCTGTTTAATTGCTACTACCCATCGCATGCACGACCACCTTTTTGTCCAACTGAATTCTTCTGCAGCGCGACGAACCATCCGGTTCTGGGCGACAAGCAGTGCACGGACAGAAATCAACGCAACCGTTTTTTTCCTTGTTCTCGTTCTCACAGTGAGTGGATGCAGTCGCAGCAATCCCTATTTGACGGCCAGTCCATCCGGTTTCCTTGTACCCAACGTTACCCCCAGCATTGCGAACCCTCAGGTTCCGGCACAATTAGTGGAACTTGAACGGCGGGCCAAGCTTTTGGACGACAACAATAGGCAGTTGACAACGCAGCTTGCACAGTCGCAGCAGCAGATGCAATTGTTCAAAGAACGTTCGGACTTGATGCAGCGCCAATTGCAAGATGTCAACAGTCAATTGCAACAGTCGCGAGTCGCATCTGCCCAATCGAGTCAGCAGTTTCGTGGTTTAGCCGATCGCGTCCAGGTTGAGCAGTCTATTCAAGAGAGACGCGGTGGGGCAAAGCTTACGGCGAACACCAGTAACAAAATTGGAAGTGAACCGCTTCGTGACCTCGGCTATGCGGTGGAGAACGAAGGGGGCGTCATTCGACTAAGAGTTCCTGCAGATCAGCTTTTCCAACCTGGGACATCGCAACTCACCCCATCTGCTTCAGGCATTCTGGATCGCATTTCGGATTCATTCAAACGCAACTACACGAGGCAGCGTATTGCCATTGAGGGGCACACCGACAATGCGCCGTTGTACGGAGGTTCATTTGCAACGAACCATCAATTGGCAGCCGCTCAAAGCAATGCGGTACTCGATCACTTCACTCGCCGCAATCAGATGCCAATAAGCCAATTGTTTACCTTGAATCACGGTGACAACTATCCCATAGCCGACAACCAAAGCCCTGCCAATCGGGCAAGCAACCGACGCATTGAATTCGTCATCTACGCGGAAACGTTTTGAGTTCCAGACGCCCGGAGGGGCTCGCTCCACCGGACGAAAGTGTTTGGTTGTGGGGGAGCTTGCCTCCCCTGGAAACGGCATTTTAGGGAAAGGTAGTGGAAAAATGAGTATTTGTCAGACCAATTAATCGCTCCTGCAGTTGAATAGCCCACTGCAAAACCAGACAATAGGAAGTAGCGTCGCGACTGCGCTGAGAAACGCAGATTTTGTCTGCGACTCAACCCTGCTGTTTTTTCGTCCATGTCCCTTGAGCTGGCCAATGTTGAAACGACCGCGAAAAGTCAGCGAGAAAGAGTTGAAGCCGATCTTTGGCGACGAACCGGGGAGGCGCGACGACACGGCGGACGACGCAGCCGTCCTGGACGGTAGGTTGAGTGACAAATGGAATGAAGGTTTGCCGGACGATTCGGATTTGGAAGACGACAGCGAAATCGCTGCAAATTGGTTTGATTCTGAAACCAAATCCTTTTTGATAAGCATGCTATTTCACCTTGTGCTAGTTGTCGGCCTGGCATCTTACACGGTGGTAACGCAGCCTGACATTCTTGCTTTGTTTATCGTATCCCAACCTCTATCCGATGAACTGCCGCCGCTGGACATCATCAATGAGATCGCCTATTCGGAATCGCCGACTGAAGAGATTGGGGCCAATTCGGTCGGCTTGTCGGAAATGGCTCTTTCGATGGCTCCGACTCTAGCGGATATCTCCGAGGTACCGAGTCTCGAGTTGGACCTAACGATGCCCAACGCCAATGTGCATGTATCCCTAGATATCAAGGATGCGCTCGGGCTGACAGAGTCAACGAAAGCGGTTCGCGGAATGACAGGCGTCGGCGAGACCGGCACTGAGGGAGCAGTCGACCGGATTACGTATGAGTTACTACAATCCATCGAACAGCGCCCTACACTCGTAGTTTGGCTATTCGACAGCTCGATCTCGATGGTAAGTCGCAGGCGAGAGATTCGCGATAGATTCGACCGCATCTACGAACAGTTGGGGATCGTTCAAGAGGAAAAGCGAAAAAGAGGCGGTTACAACGATGCCGATACCTTGATAACATCGATTGTTTCTTTTGGAACCGATGTTCAATTCATGACCAAAAAACCAACCTCGAATCTCGCTGAAATTCGAACTGCCATCGACAACATTGCGATTGACGAGTCAGGCATCGAAATGGTCTTCCATGCGATCAAAGCCGTTGCCGATCGATATAAGTCCATGCGTACGTCCAGAGGTCCGAGCGATCCTGAGCGCAACGTCGTTTTGATAACCATCACAGACGAAC
>JANLUJ010001016.1:0-2215 GCA_031363425.1 Pirellula sp. | reverse complement strand
GCGCCGATCCAATCCGGATGTGACCCAAGTTTGCGTTCTTGAACCGCCAACCTCGTTCGGGCGCATCGGCGATCGCACCGTGGGGATGGACCGCGTTCAAGACGGATTGTGGTACTAGTCGAACAAACCGACGCGAACCGTTTTTTTCCGCGTTTTCGGTCGTGATCAACGTCCGAACGGTCATATCGAGCATATCGGCATAGATTTTGCGAAGTCTCCGGATCGAGTCATTTGCTTTGGCAAACGTGGGGTTGCTGCCAGTGACGACGTGAAAGACTCGGTCTACGGTCGGCAATTCTTTCAGCCCTCCTTTCAACTCGTTGTAGGCTCTTAAGAATGCCTTGTCTTGATTGAGGTCCATGAACGATCGAGTTTGGCAACCCTTCAATTCCTGAGCTGCCAAATCGAGAGCTATGATGGCTTCGAAGACGCGAAATCTTGCCAGGCCCAAAGCCATCAGTGGTAATGTAGCATCTACAGCGGGTGTTGTTGCGGCACCGATCGCTGCGTTCGCACCTGGTACTTTCTCGGCGAAAGATTGACTAACGTCTGTTAGCTTGAACAGCTTTTTCCACGTATTTTTGTTTCGATCGATACGCCCATCGCTGATAAGCTCACCTTTAAAATGCTTCTGGAAATGAAGAATCGCAGCGCGGGTCAATGGACCGGAGATTCCGTCGACAGCTAGCGGTACTTCAGGACCACCGTCGCTGACGGCAACGCGATTGAGGCGCGATTGCACGTTCTTCACATCAGGGATTCGATTTTCACCATTGAGCCCAACGGAGCCGGTCAATTCCCTGGGCTCATCCACTTCAGCTCCGAGAAAGCAAGTGCTGCAACCTTGTCGATTCGAACGAGCATAAACCGGAGTCGCCATGGAACTTCCCCCATCGGATGAGACTTCGCAAACGAGAAGCGATTGAGCCGACCGTCGACTCTTACGCAATACATGCACCTATATACAAGTAGTTGTCGAAGCACGACGGTAAGAGTTGCCCAAAAACCGCAAACTTTTGTCATAGAATTTTGGGCGACCAATACCATGAAAAGCACTGTCATCGGGGTTTGGAAAAAGAACGAGTCGGGGAATTGCGACTCCCTTTTTTAACTTGCAACCTCCCTGTCACATCACTGATTGCTACCGACAGTCCTTTTTGGCCAATACCGTACTCGCGCTGCATGATTGCCAGTCCTTTTGCCAAGTCTGTATCTGACCACCCTAGCGGATGATTCAAGTGCAACAATCCCGGAGTAAGCTTGGTCTTGATTTTGAATCGATGAATCAGCATGTGCCAGACAATCCAGCAATCCCAAACAGGAACGCCAATCACAAAGCCATGATCTTCCATGACAGCCATGACTTCTTCGGTAATCAAGAACGCATCAATACCATGCTTGTTTAGGTATTTCGGCTTCCCTGGCCCGTCGAAGTCAAACCGCACGCCCACATTGAATTGCTTCGGCATTGGCTTCCAATCGGAATCGAATTGCTTTTGATTGGTGTCGATTTTAATATCCGAGTTGATTAGTAGCCCTGGACCTTGATCAATCATCGCCGATATGTTGACGCGACTTGGATAGCCAAATATGTTGGCGCCTGTTTTCTCTGTCGCCACGAATTGCACATCGGGGAATTGTTGTTGAAGCGACGGAATCTCGCTAGCCGTTTGAACCGCTATGATCTCGCCGTACCGTAACCAAGTCGCCATGCAGTATTGCTGACGCTCGATTCGTCTGGGACTGATCGACGTTATGAATTTCACAGATACACTTGTTCCCGCAACGACTTCGTGAAATCAGCACCGCGACCGCAATTTCTCCGGCCAGTGTTGTCGCCATGCGAGATCGTGGAATACTTGGCAATATGGTGGACTGGTGATGGATCGACGAAGTATATTGCCAAGCCGAGGCTGTTGATAGCTTTGCCGATTGCTGTATCTGAGTTAGCAATTGTGCTTGGGTTCTTGCGGCGATTTTCGATTACGAGTGGCGAACCTGATTTCGGCCTAGCGCCTGCCCAACGCTTGCAAGTTGGTGTTTCGATTACTTTCTCCAATGCTTCACGGTCCCATATTAGAGCGCAAGCGCCCCAGAGGCTCTTTGTGTAAATGCGATTGATGCCTACTGGCTTGCCGCGGGAATAGTGTTTGGGAGTGTAGAGCGACACGAACGCAGCTTTAGTAGGCCATTGAAACGCATCCACAAACGCTTT
>JANLUJ010001006.1:0-1528 GCA_031363425.1 Pirellula sp. | reverse complement strand
CCAACGAGCTCGTCTCGTTGGAGCCAACGCTTATTGGCTAGAGGCGTGTGTTCGTTGATGAGATCGCTTCAGAAATACCGCAGGCTTGTCCTGCTGGATTGTTCTGCTTCCAAGCTAAACAAGGCGAACGGCCCACGTTTTTTGCAAGCATCGCAAAGTGGGAAGATCAGCGCGCCTCAGGCTCAAATTTTAAATGCGATAAGTTCCATACTGCCGATCGCCTAAAAGCAATGGCAACAATCCAATCGTGGGCAATGCGAAAATCACATAACTCCGAGGTCCTTTTCAAGTCGGCTGAGTCGAGTTTGCAATTCACAAACCAACTCTTTGAGGGATCCAAGCTCCGACTCCAATGCTTGAATGCGAAGGTTGGTTTCGACGTTTACAGTTGGGTTTGTCGCAGGCAGACGATTCGACGGAGTGGCGGATTCGTCGGCGTCTCCACTGGCGTTAATTCCTGCTGCAACTGACTTGCGAAGTTGTTCGAGCTCCCATTCGGGATAGAGATTATGTGACACCATTTGCCCCCGTCCCGGTGGGCTCAGTTCGACCACTAGACTGCGCCGCTTCAGCTCGTTGAACAACTCCGTCATGTGTTGCAGGTCATTGATAGGCTCCATGCGGGCGGCCCGCGTACGAAGTTCACCCAGAGTCTGTTCGCCTCGCAATAGCAGCTCGGTCATGACAGCTGCCTCAACTTTGCTGATTCCCAACCAGTTGTAAGCATAGTGCCGGACTTTAGTATTGCGACCAAGCCCTTGAACAATAGTCAAAGCCCCGATTGCGCGGAGTTCATCGACGATGGTTTCGACTTGTTCGCTGCTGTAGTTCGAGATAGGTGCGCGGTTTGATTTTTGGTTGCAACCTGTGCACAGACCTGCGAAAGTCATTGGATAAGCGTCCGGGGTCGTTTTGGATTTCTCCATCAAGGTACCTAGTACGCGGCGTTGTTTGGCTGTGATCGGCTTCCATTCGGGAGCAGCTTTAGGAGCTTGGCTAATCGACGCGGACAAGGTTGGGATTTCTTGGTTATCCGTATCGTCTGAGTCTTCCACGTTGATTTTCCTATGTATTTGAAGCTGTGCGGGGAGTCCATTGGTTTCCAAGTACAGAATAACATCGATTGCCATCGAACGAAACGCATGGTTTGCTTTGCTAAACGCAGACGGTTCTGCGATAGGCGAACGAATCTATTCCGTCCGAATATTTGGAATTATTGGGGTTTTGAATGGCAATACGGTATGGTGAACAGGTTACTTTTTGATCTTTTGCAAAATCGAGTGCGAACGATGTCCCAAAGCAGTGCAGATATTAAGCTGACTCAATCGGTGATTAACAAACTTGCCATGCGTGGCATCCGCTCGCCTTGCAAAGTAACAGTGACAGTCGACAAAGGCCTAGCCACGCTCACCGGAACGGTCACTCAAGCTCACCAAAAAATGGCTGCGGCATCGGTTGCATCAGGCACATCCGGAATCAAGCGAGTCGTAAATCAGCTAGTAGTCAAAGCGGCTGAAAGAGGAGCGAG
>JANLUJ010001372.1:0-2640 GCA_031363425.1 Pirellula sp. | reverse complement strand
TCGGTGGGCCAGCATGCAACTGCAGAGCAACAATACCTTCAGAAGCCCGCTTGTCGGCCTGGTTGTCTTGCAGTTCGGACATCAATACACCGTTGATGTAGTGTTGGCAAACGTTGCCTTTGACAACGATTCGATAGGTGTTCCAATTGTCCACATTGAATTTACTGCGCAAGGCCGCTGCATCGCCCGTTGAACCAACCAGTGTTTTCTTGCCGTCCGCGTCGATAGAAATGATTTGACCTCGCTCAACCAGAATTCCGCGTCCGCGTTCTTCGTAGTTGATGCCCATGTAACTATTCTTGGTGACGTCCTTCTGCGAATCGATATCGGCTTGGTAGCCACCCACAATAAATTTCTCGCCATCAATGAGCTTGGAGCGATACTGGATGCCGGAGTTACCTCCGGTGATTTTGAATTCGCAGTTGAGTTCAAAGTCGCTAACCTTTTTCTCGTACACTAGGAATGTGTTGTTTTTTAGCGGAGCGTCCGTTGTGCTTTCGCCTGTGATCGCACCGTCTTCAATCCGCCAATTGGCAGGAATCCCAGACCAGCCAGACAGCGTCGTACCGTCAAATAGCTTCTTGCCTTTTGATGATTCTTGACTGGAAGCTGTTTGCGCAAGTGAGAATACGGAAATAGAAAGGATAAGGGTTAAGCGAACACAATTCATGTCGAATGCTCCTAAAGATTTAGTTTTCTTGCGAAATGAGAGTTAATCGAACTTTCGTTGCACGATCGTCCGAAACGGAAAGGACTTTGGCAATTGCATTTGGGAATTCGATAATATCCCCGGCCACCAACAATCGTTCGGCTTTGTTAAGCAGCAGCCCTGACATTGTATCCACATCGGCGTACTCAAATTGGATTCCCAATCGATTTTCGACATCTTGAACGGCCGTTGAACCAAGGATAACGAAACTATCGGGACCATCAGGCACAATTTCGGGATCCTCGATGTCGAACTCATCTGCTACTTCGCCGATGATTTCCTCTAATACATTTTCAAGAGTAACTATTCCGATCATCATACCGTATTCGTCGACAACGAAAGCCATGTGCTGATGGGTCCCTTGGAAATGTCGTAGTAGTTTACTGATCGGCATGTTTTCAGGCACTTTTTTAGGTGGCCTCATCAACGACTTCCAATCAAAACCATCGTTGATCGTTGCGCCTGAGATATCCTTGACGTGCAGTACGCCCAACACTGCATCCAAAGAGCCATCGCAAATGGGATAGCGTGTGTGTTTGGTTCGGTGAATCATGGCCAGTGTAATGTTGGTCTGTTCATTGATGTCTACAAAATCGACATCGGTCCTTGAAACCATGATCCGTCGGCAAACCAAGTCCGCAAACTCGAAAACTGCATTGATCAAGCTGTGCTCACTGCCGGTGAGATTGCCATGAACATGCGCTTCTCGCAGCAATGCACGAATCTCTTCTTCTGTGTAGGGAATGGAGCTTTTGTTAGCTTCCGTAGCCCCAACGATTCGAAGCAACCAAGTTGTTGAGACGTTAAGACATTGCATCAGTGGATAGGTGGCAACAAAGAAAATCTGCAGCGGGATCGCGCATGCGAGAAGAATTGTCTCGGGTTTGCGTATAGCAAAAATCTTAGGTGCTTGCTCGCCAATTACCAAATGGAGGGCCGTAACGAAGGTAAACGATATCGCAAATGCAACAGCATGAACGATGGCGGGTGACTGAATCTGAATTGCCCGCAATAACGGCTCAATGAGTTTTGCAAAAGCCGGCTCCCCAATGGTCCCAAGTGCCAACGAGGCCATCGTGATACCGAGTTGACAGGCGGAGAGTGATTGTTCGAGACGCTGCGCTAGCCACTTGGCGGTTCGCGAAAAAAGTTTTCGGTTGGCGACGAGTTGTTCGATCCGTCCCAAACGAACTTTGACCAGCGAGAACTCTGCTGCGACGAAGAAACCGTTAACCAAAACTAAAATCAAAGCGATCAGGATCGTTATTAGATCCGGAAACCAATCAGGCATTGGAGGGAAGTGTTAACCTCTGCAATTTGAAGAATTTCTGGTTGAAAACGGCACAACCCATTAGCAAGTAGTGTAACTCATTGCGAACCACGCGTGTGGGGCTGTGACACTGTGAACCTTCTTTTTCGTGTCTGGCGGAATAGCATAGGCGGTATTAGCAGAACATTGGTTGAATATTACCTGATCCAACTTTAACGCAAATTCGATACTTCGACTGGAATTGATAGGAAATAGCCTGACCTTTGCTGTCCGCAGTGACAGACACAACAAATTGTCGGCAAGAGTTCAACACATGTTTCTCACCTCTCCATTGAGTTTTCAAGACAGAAAGCAACCAAGCATGCAAGCTGGACCACTTTTGCACCGAATCGACTCGGCGATCAGAAAGAATCCATATGTTTTGCATCGTCGAGTCTTTCTCGAGAGTTCGCAAGGGCGAGTCGTCCTTCGTGGGCGAGTTGATTCTTATTATCAAAAACAGATGGTTCAAGAAGTCCTTCGCGGCATGGATGGTATTTCGGAAATCAGCAATGAGCTAGAAGTTGCTGATTACGTCTGGTAAGGCCGAAACACGGGTGCAATTTTTGAGTTATCATGGCATACATGATCGCCTCAAAACAATCCCTTACGTTTTCCACCG
>JANLUJ010001289.1:0-12800 GCA_031363425.1 Pirellula sp. | reverse complement strand
TTCTGGAAATGGGTTCATAGGGTGTCGCCGCGGGAGAATCGACATAGGTCATGTCGATAACAAAATCGAGCGAGTGCAATGCTGTCTTGGTAGCGAGAAGCCGCTTCCACCAATTCAGACCCGTTTGCAGATTGTTAAGCACCTCATTTTTGAGTTGAGGCGACCAGTTTTCGGTGCTCGGGTCGATTTGACCATTGCTTTCTAGAAAAACAGGGGTAACGGCGATCCGTCCCAGCATGAACTCGCCAGTATCCTCCGTGGTAGCTCCAAAGGGCAGTCCTGCAAAAAGGCTTCTTGTCTCCATAGGCTCGAAGGTCGGTCGTCGACGCAAATTCGCCCGTTTCCTTGCATTAATCGATGCGTTTTGCTTGGAATGAAAGCGCAATTTCAACATTTCCAAGGCTGACCTAGCTTAAAAAACGGTCCTCAAGACCACCAAGAATCGCAAGAATCATAATTCATTCGCCATCCTAATCCACGGAAAGCATATAGGGTTATTGCAATTTCCGAACCCAAACGGTCAAATAACGAGGTTAAATTGAAGGCCAGTCCTGTTTGGTGCATTCAATCGTTCAAGTCTTTTTGGTTCGCGCGGGTAGGCGTGTAAATTTGAATCTGTTGTTATCTGTAAGTTAACAATTCCTACACAATAATCACATTGAACTTGCTACAATAACGTCGAAATACGAGCACTTGAGTCGAAAAATGCTTCGCAGGTCTGGTCCATTTCTTTTGCTTATTCCGACGGAGACATCTATGGTAGCACGAAGTGCAATTGTTATCTTGACTCTTTTGTTTTTTGCGGTGGGATGCGGAAAGCCTCCAATGATGTCTGTCAGTGGAACCGTCAAGCTAAACGGAAAAACGGTACCGAATTGCAAGGTGGGTTTCTTTCCTGACACCGAGACCTTCAATCCGGACCGTCACGGTTTTGGTTTCGGAATTACAGACAAGGATGGACATTTTGAAATTCAGCATCCGCAAGGCGAAAAGGGGATTTGGGCTGGGAAGTACAAAGTTACTTTTGTGGCCTGGGTTACGAAAGCCGGAAAACCAGTACCAGCTGATTCTAAGCCTAGCGAAGTCGAAGGGGGAGTAAAGAACTTGTTCCCGGATTTTTATGAGGAACCTAGTCGTACGACTGAAAAAGCAGTCGTAAAAGAGGGTGCAAATTTATTTGATTTCAATATTGTGTCGAAGTAATTTTCAATTTTTATGGGAGTCCTAGAATGTTAACTAAGCGAAGAAATGCGTTTACGCTGGTGGAGCTTTTGGTAGTGATCGCCATCATTGGTATCCTAGTTGGATTGTTGCTGCCAGCTGTTCAGGCTGCACGAGAGGCCGCTCGTCGTATGCAGTGTTCAAACAACGTCAAGCAATTGGCTTTGTCACTGCACAATTTCCATGATGCCAATAAGGGATTTCCAATGGGAGCAGAATTTGGGGTTGGGACAGCTTGGTCTTCGCTGATCTTGCCCTACATGGAACAATCAGCCGCGTACAACATCTTGACATTTCAAGAAGACAGTGCAGGAAACTACCAATGGGCAATTGGCCTGCCTGGTATCCCGGGCGAAATTGCGCTCAGTAATCCCGCGTTCGCGTTGTTCAGAAATATCTACGTTTGCGAACGCAAAATACCTTCGTTCCGTTGTCCTTCTTCGGCTTTTCCTGACGCGGTTGCGGACATCTCCGGCGACAACTGGATTGTCCAGAAGCGGGCATCGACCAATTACCTCGGTTGCGTTACAAGCAAGTTGACAAATGATCGCCGTCCTCAGAACGTTCCTACTCCCTGGGGTACCACCGGAACCGTAGAAGTCATTAATGATCTGGATGGTATTTTCATTAACAAGATAGCTCACCAGAGGATCAAACGCGATGGTGCTTCGTACGGAATGACTGGGACAAACTTTGCAGGAATTTCAGATGGCAGCTCAAATACAATTGCAATTGGTGAAGCAGAGCCTGATCTTAGAGTGGTCGCCGATATGGGTATCGTTCGTGAAAACAATACAGCGAACTTCGGACGCAAAGACCACTGGCCATTTGGCGGTGATGACGTTGACACAACAAATCAAGGGGACATGTCCGAGCACCTGGGTTCGACTGGAGTCAAAATGAATTTACCTCCAGTTCCTCAAGGCACTCCTGAGTTTGCAGCCTACGAATTTAGCTTCGGTAGTCGGCACACTGGCGGTGCAAATTTCGGATACGGGGATGGTTCAATTAGGTTTCTGTCCCAATCAGTAGATCCCCTTGTCTATTCTGCTTTGGGTTCAAGGAACGGCGGCGAAGTCGTTAACGCAGAACAGTAAGCGTCCGACCGTCTTAACAATACTGGCCGAATTTAGAATCCCGCAGCCTTGTGCTGCGGTTAGTTCAGGCTTTTCGGCTAAAAAAATCGCGGAGTCGCCCCGCCCGCTCCCTGTAGCCAGAAAGCAGAACCAATCCGCTGGACAAGCCAGCGGTATTTCGAATCCCGCAGCCTTGTGCTGCGGTTCGTTCAGGCTTTTCGGCAAAAAAAATCGCGGAGTCGCCCCGCCGCTCCCTGTAGCCAGAAAGCAGAACCAATCCGCTGGACAAACCAGCGGTATTTGGAATCTCTTATACTTTACGATTGCCTTTTCAGCAGCCCATTCGATTCTAGAATCGTTGCTACGTTACGGATGGAATCGAAATTGAAAGACGCTCGTTCGGCGATGTCCATTAAAGTATGTTCACCGTCGGAGAAGTTAAGCACCCACAACATGGCCATTGTGTCGCTAGTGCTACCACGTTCATCATATAAGCCGCGTTTACCAAGTTGCGGCTCGCATTTCGGTTGAGTATTGCGATACAAGCCATCGCCCTCGAGAACCGCGACTATTTTTCGCAGAATTCGAAGAGATTCGGCTAGTGACTCTGGTTTCACAAAATCCAAATTGTCAGCCGAGGTGTGATATTGCGAATATGTGCCGAACGGCGATCGTGAAAAACATCCGACTGGTAGATTGAATCCTGGCGAGCAGAATTGGCGTTCGTCGTATCCGTAGGGTGAAAAGTCTTGGACGGTGTGCGGCTGTCCTAGGTGCGTCAATACTAACGCAGCGGCTCGGTCCACGGTTGCATTTCCAAGTCGGCTTCGCTTATACCTAACGGGACCAGCATCGCCTAATCCGCTCAACACCATTCCGTGCTTGATTCGCTCGACAACGGATTCGTTGTGAGCTAGCCACGTGATTGCACCGATAGTTCCAGGTATGAACAAGAAACGATAGCTGTATCGGTGCCCACTAGTGGCTGCCAGGCCAGCAGCCAACGCAACAGCCACAACAATGCCTGAGAGATTATCATTGGCTAAGGATGGGTGACAAATGTGAGCTGAGAATAATACTTCGTCCGTCAATTCACCCGGTATGTAAAATTCGCCGTACGTTAGAAAACCAGGTTGCAAAGTGGAGTCGATACAAACCTCATAATTGCCTTCCTTAAGGCGTTGCATAGCGTTGTAGCTAATGCAAAACCCCCAGTCTTGCTTGTAATAGGAAGTTCGATACGGGATTGCATCGGGCTGTTCAGGTAGACTGTGCAGATGTCCTTTGAGTTCACTCAATGACATAGTTGCATGAATGGGCATACTGTAGTTCACGACATGCAAATTGCTTTGATTGAAGTCAACAACGCGTTCGCCTGCCGCATCTTTGATCCAAGCGTCGCGGATATTCCATTCGCTCGGTACATTCCAATCGAACACAGGTGTACCACTCTTAACCTCGCGGATCTCGAGCGGAATGGTCTTCTGCAAATCGGCGAGTGTCTGTCGAACACCGTTGCCCGTGATGCTTCGGCAAATTGGATACAACGCAGTGAGCCTCGCATGCATCGCGTTGCCAGTCGAATGCTCGTCGATTTCAATCATGGCACAAAATCCGGATATCCGCGATCGCGGTCGTTGAGGATAGGGTTGGTCTGCGGCCAGCGAATACCAAATGCTGGATCGTTCCAACGGGCTGCTCGATCATACTGCGGCTGATAGAATTCACTCATCTGATAGAAGACATCGGTCTCGTCCTCGAGAGTCTGAAAACCGTGCGCGAACATTTCTGGAATGTAAAGCGCGCGGTAGTTGTCGGACTTGAGCTCGACGGTCACATGCTGTAGATACGTGGCTGAATTGGGACGCAAATCAACAATCACATCGAGGATAGCGCCCCGGACCACGCGCACTAGCTTGGCCTCAGGCACAGGCTGCGCACGCCAATGCATACCACGCAAAGTTCCCGCGTACTTATTGTAGGCAATATTGCACTGGGAATTGGTTTGAACCAAACCATGAGCCGCAAACTCGCGTTGGCAGTAGGTGCGTGCAAAAAAACCACGTTCATCCACGCGTTTCTCGAGCTCGATAACAAACGCACCAGCCAAAGCGGTCTCGGAAAAGATCACGAAAGCACCTTCACCTCGGGGATAGGCACCACAAAACGGCCGCCCCACTCGCGAATGTGCGCCATTTGACGCATGACTTCTTCCTTGATGTTCCACGGCAGTATCAGCACATAGTCGGGCTTCATCTCGTCGATCTTTTCTGGCGAGTAAATGGGGATCCGAGTGCCGGGCAGGAATTTGCCTTGTTTGTAGGGATTGCGATCCACCACGAAGTCAATGAAATCCGTACGGATACCGCAGTAATTGAGCAGCGTGTTGCCTTTGCCAGGGGCGCCGTATCCGGCAACCTTTTTGCCATTGCGCACTACCTCAATTAGAAACGATAGTAGCTTGCGTTTGGTCTCTCGTACTTTTGCTCCAAAGGCGGAATAGGTCTCGATTCGATCCAAGCCTCGAGATCGCTCTAAAGCAAGCAATGAATCTACAGATGAAGTCACGGGTCGCGTATCACGGTCGTGGCATACAAGCATTCGAATGGATCCTCCATGCGTCGATAACTCCTCAACATCAAATAGACGTAGGCCATGCGCTCGGAATATTCGGGAATCCGCCAACAGCGTATGGTAGCAATAGTGCTCATGATAAATCGTGTCGAATTGATTGTGCTCCATCAAACGCATAAAATGGGGTATCTCAATAGAAATGGTACCACTCGGCTTGAGCAGTATTTTCATACCGGCAACGAAATCGTTGATGTCTGGAACGTGGCCAAAGACGTTGTTGGCTACGATCAAGTCAGCTTTTTGTCCGTTGTCAACAAGCATGTGAGCGGTCACGACTCCAAAAAATGCCACTGTCGTCGGGATGCCTTTTTCGATAGCGACATTGGCGACATTGGCGGCGGGTTCGACGCCGTAGGCGGGGATGCCGTTCGCGACAAAGTTTTTCAGCAGGTAGCCGTCATTGCTTGCCAGCTCCACGACTTGGCTGTTAGAATCCAATCCGAGCCGCGAAGCGATCACGTCAGCAAAACGGCTTGCATGATCCAACCAACTTTCCGAGTATGACGAGAAGTATGCATATTCAGTGTATATCGACTCCGGCGCCACATCGGTCTCAAGCTGTACTAACAAGCAGTTCTCGCATACCATGGCATGCAACGGATAGAACAACTCAGGTGCATTGAATTGTTCGGCAGAAACATAGCCTTCGCACGGTGGCTGCACACCAAGATCGACGACGCTATGACTGAGCGGTGATCCGCAATGTCGGCAGGTTGTGCGTTTGCCGTAGGATGATCGCGACTCAGCTAAATTGGACATGGTTGCTATGTTACTGAAGGCATGAAGTTGAAACGACGGAAAACTGGCTGAGATGGCCTTCCAACTAAGTATCGCTCCAAACCATTCTCTAGGGCTTTTCGGTAAATTTCGAGAGCGCCATCCATCGCTTCCAAGGTTCGGTCGATGTCTTCATTGGAGTGCGAGTAACTAACCACAAGCGACGACATCAGAACTCCCCTTTGTATCGTTTCTTGCAAAAAAAGCGAACGCATCGCTTGGGAAGGCAAGCCATTTTGATCCAACATGCTGACGACGAGACAACATGGCTTCCCTTGTATTTGAACGTACTTACTAAGTCCGTGGGATTCAATTAGCTGTGTTCCCTCGGTAAGCAATCGCTGGCCCCTTTGATAGATCGTATCGATCACGGGTTCATGGTGATAGGTCTTGATCGTAGCGATTGCCGCGGCTAGGCCATGCGTTTCGGCTCCGTGAGTAGTAGACAGCAGAAAAACCCGTTCCGAATGGTGACGTAGTCCGCCAAGCTCCATGTACCTGCGTTTCCCAGTCAATGCTGAGACCGCAAAACCATTTGCCAGTGCCTTGCCCCAGCAAGACAGATCGGGATCGGCTCCATAGTATCCTTGACCGCCACCATTGTGCCAACGAAAACCGGTTATCATTTCGTCCATGATGAACAAGGCACCATGGGCGTGACAAACATCCCGAACGCTGTTGAGAAAACCGGGTGAAGGGTCAACGTACTTGGCTGGCTCCATGATCAAGCCGGCGATGGTATTGGGATGTTTCTCGAATAACTGCTTTACGCTTTCAAGATCGTTGTATCCAAACGTCAGCGTCATGTCCTTGATGCAGCCTGGAATTCCTGCATCCATGGGGGTCGTACCTATGAACCAATCATCGATGGCAAAGAAGGGTTGGTCGCGGCAGAATGCGATTAAGTTGCGACCTGTGTGTGCTCGTGCAAGTTTCAATGCGGCCGTCGTTGCGTCGGAGCCATTCTTGCAGAATTTTATCATGTCGCTGTTCGGGACAAGGCTTAGCATAGCTTCGGCTGCTTCGAGTTCCAGCAAAGACGGCCGTGAAAAGTTGGCACCTTTAAGAAGTTCTCGTTGAGCTGCTTCGACGACGGACGGGAACGCATGACCTAACGCGACACTGCGATTGCCTTGCCCGTATTCTATGAATTCATTTCCATCGACGTCCCAAACATGGCTGCCTTGGCCACGTACTATAAAGCCCGGCGATTGCTCGGGGTATTGATCATCCCCTTTGGCATAGGTGTGGCAGCCACCGGGAATCAAGTTGTGAGATTTGGCTCTCAGTTCGTTAGACCGTTCGAAACGCATCGATTGATTCTTACTCTGTTCGCGAAACGGTTTGGAATTGATTGGCTATTGCAATTTCGCTCATGAAAGCCTCGTATTCCGAAATTTGTGCCAAGCTAAAATTTTGCATCGAGCCATCTCTCGTGAGATGTTGCCGGTACCAGCGGGCAGTTTGTCGAATGGTTTCTCTAACATCCCAACCTGGTCTCCAATTCAGGTTCCAAAGTGCTTTATCGATAGAAAGTCGGAGGATGCCAGCCTCGCGGGGTGCGTTAGGATCGCCGGCATCGATCCAGCTGCCGTGTCCCCATTCTTCCAAGAAGAGTTCGACCACTTCGCGCACTGGAATCTCGTTGCCGGGAAGAGGTCCGATATTCCAACCACTGCAATACTGGGGGTCGTCTGATGTCATCAACTTTGACGCAAGGGTCAGATAGCCGCTGATGGCTTGCAGTACATGTTGCCAAGGTCGGAAAGACTGTGGGCTGCGGATTCGAACCGGATGGTCAAGCGAAAGGGCCCTAACAGCGTCGACGATCAGCGCGTCAGGAGTCCAATCGCCACCGCCAATAACATTTCCGGCTCTCGCGCTGGCTATTTTTATTCCATGTTGCTTCAGTTTCGAAGTCTGGAAAAACGAATCTCGATAGGATCGAATTACCAACTCAGCCGCTCCTTTGCTTCCGCCGTATGGGTCATGTTCTCCCATCGCGTCCGACTCGCGATACCCCCAGACCTGTTCGCGGTTTTCGTAACACTTGTCGCTAGTAACCATAACTGCGCAACACGGCCGATCAACAACTCGAATGGCCTCCAAAACACTAACGGTACCCATTACATTGGTTGAAAAAGTCTCGAATGGCTCGCGGTAACCCCGTCGGACAACGGATTGCGCCGCCATGTGGATAATCAAATCAGGCTTGGAATTCCGAATAGCCTCAATCACTGTTTCCGTGTTGCGAACGTCAGCAACAATGTGTGATTGTAGAAGCGGCAACACATCTCCCTCGACAAAATGACTTGGCTGCGTCGGTGGCTCAAGGGCAAGGCCGGTGATCTTGGCTCCCAATCGATTTAGCCATAGACAAAGCCATGCTCCCTTGAAGCCGGTATGCCCAGTTACCAGAACCGACTTTCCGTCGAATGTATTTCCAAACATATTTTATTCCTTCGTCGAGCCCCGGCGTTTGCGACTCATTCTTCCCTATCCTAATATGCGACTTTGCAGCGCCCGATGGTAGTCGACTAAAATTGGGAAGGAAAGGAGCAAAACCGTACCTCGCTTTAGATTTTTGCGCCCTACGATCGGAGCGATCCATACTGCTCCTACAGTTAGACTATTTTGCGTACCAGCGATTTTTACAATTGATCTGGATTGCAAAGTGAATAAATCCGCCGAAACATGTGGTCTGCTATTCCAATTTCCAGCCGCCAAACGAAACTGACAAATGCAGTGAATTAGGCCCAAATACTATTTGCGAGACAATTGCAGGGCAGGTTTTGTTTCTATTTCTTAACGGAGAGTTGTTGTTCGAGACTCAACATCGCGATTGGTTTTGCCGGTCCGCGACGAGGGACGTTTATGACATTTGATACCGAGCAAGCCACGGGAGTTTCACCAGAGTATGGTCGACCGATCTTCAATATTGGGATGTCACTGGCAGATCAAGCGACCATTAGTGGCGTACGATTCATTACCTCACTATTGATTGTGCGATACGCGGGCACTGCAGAGCTCGGTATTTACTCGATGTCGTTTGGGTTCTTTCTGATTGCAACTTGCATGCAAGACGCTTTGGTTTGTGCACCATTTACCCTTTTTCATTCGCGAAACCTTGGCAATCATCTCCTTCGATATCAAGGAAGCGTCCTTTTCCAAGTTGTTTCATTGGGGCTTGTGGCTGCAATTTGCTTTGGAGTCGCCTTTGCTATTGGACGACTGAGCGGAAACGCAACAGGCCTAATAGAGGCATTTGGAGCGCTTGCATTGTCAACTCCGTTCTTGTTGCTACGTGAGTTCGCCAGGAGAGTTGAATTGGCCCGGCTACGTCTCACCACCGCGTTTTGTATCGACGCTTTTTCGGGTTGCCTTCAATTGCTATTCATTGGACTTTTGATAAATTCCAAGTTGCTGACTATAGGCGGCGTTTATTTCGCGATGGGGGCGAGTTGCGCCATCCCCGCTTTCGTATGGCTTTGCCTTGCTTATCGCGAAAGTCAGTATCATCGGTCCAGCGTCGTGGACGAGATGCAACGTCATTGGGCCGTGGGCAGGTGGCCTTTTTTCGCTCAGGTCGTGGGGATACTGCACTTGCAAGGGGTTCTTTGGATTGTCGGATGGAAATTGGGGGATGCGACGGCCGGAATGTTCGCAGCGTGCAACCTTGTTGTACTGCTTATCAATCCTATGGCATTGGGACTAAGCAATGCTCTCAGCCCACTCGCGGTTCATACGTTTCAACATTTCGGCCCGTCGCGCGTGCGAGCGTTGATTGCGATGGCGATGGCGGGAATGAGCACGATTATCACTTTGCTTTCGCTGGTAGCGTATTGGTATTCCGATATCATCATGTTGACTTTCACCAAGGATCCTTCCTCTCAGGGGCAAGGGGTTTTGATGTTGATGTTGGGAATCAATATGGCGCTGGGCGTCGCAAACATGCTGAACGATCAAGGCGTTTGGGCCATCGAACATCCAGATTGGTTATTGCGATCGACGCTGTTGACCGTAGGAATCACGCTCCTTCTAGCGATTCCGTTTGTTTTGCATTGGGGACTAAATGGTGCAGCCTTGAGTTTGATCCTTGGTCGCATTGTTGGTCTGACATACCAATCAATCAAATTCTTCTTTGGGCCCCTTACCGTCCACAAGGATCCGTTTTTGGAAACAAGGGGGCTTGCTTAGAAATGCGCGACCCAACGACCAAACCGAATCCTGCTGCGATCGCTGATCCAACATCACCAACCACCGTCAAATTCTCGATCGTCACACCAACGTTGAATGCGGCTCGCTATTTTTCAAAATGCCTTTCATCGGTTCAAGAGCAGCGTAGTGATTCGGTGGAAGTTCAACACCTGATCCTTGACGGCGGCAGTACGGATGGCACCTTGGATCTCGCAGTCGGTTACCCTGTAACTCTTGTTCCGCGACCAACCGGAATGAGTCTCGTAGATGCCATTTGTCTAGGTTTTGAATGCGCTGACGGTGATCTCGTGGCATTCCTGGGTGCCGACGACATGGTCCTACCCGGCGCATTTGAGTCCATTGCGCAAACCTTTCGAAACGAACATCGCGATGTGCTTTTCTGCGGTACGCGTTGGGTCGATTCGGAACTCGGGTCGCTAGGAGAGCTCGCTCCTACACCCCATTGGTTGACGGCTCAAGTACACGCGTCGCTAGGTTGGTGCTACATGTCTGCAAGTTCGACCTATATAACTCCGAAACTCTATCGTGAACTAGGCGGGTTTGACCATAGTTACACCAAGTCGTCGGATTACGAGTTCTATACTCGCTTGCTTAAGAAAAGAATACCGTTTAGCCGTGTCCATAAGACGGTAAGCTTGTACCGAAGGCACGACGACAACGAGTCCCTCAGACAGGACGCAAATTACTGGCGAGATTTCTACATGGTTAGGAAAACATACGCTCCCAAGGGCAAAATAGCCACTTGTTTTTGGGGAGCATTGCTAAAAACGTGGATCTATGGACGAAATCCGAAATGGGCCTACCATCAAATCAAGCGGAAATTGCGTTCCGGATCCATGGTCGGTTAGCCGACCGGCAGCGCTACCCTCGCTCGATAGAAAAACGCCAATGCTAAATGCAAAGAAACATAACGATACTCGGCGAGAAATTAGATGTACCTAGGAGGAAAGAATGAAAGTAGTGTTGTTTTGTGGTGGACTCGGAATGCGTCTCAGGGAGTTCTCGGATGCAATCCCCAAGCCCTTAGTAAATGTCGGTAATCGTCCGATTCTTTGGCACATCATGAAGTACTATGCCCACTATGGACATTCCGAATTCATTCTTTGCTTGGGTTGGAAGGGAGAGGCCATTAAAGAGTATTTCCTGAACTACAACGAATGTTTATCGAACGACTTCATCATGGACGGTCAAAGCAGCTCCGTGAAGCTACTTTGTAGAGATATCCACAATTGGAATATTACGTTTGTAGACACCGGACTAATGTCAAATATCGGACAGCGACTAAAAGCGGTTGAGCACCACTTGAAGGGCGAATCGACCTTCCTTGCAAACTACACCGATGGTCTAAGCAATGTGCATCTTCCAGACTTGATCGATTGCCACAACCAAAACAGAGCTGTCGCGACCTTCATGGCCGTTCGGCCAACGCAAACTTTTCATTGTGTGGACGCAAACGCTGACGGCTCCGTTAATGAAATCACGCCGGTTGCGGAATCCGAGCTAAGAATGAACGCAGGGTTTTTCGTTTTCGACCAATCGATATTTCAGGAAATCTTGCCAGGCGAGGAGATCATACCAAAACCATTCAATCGACTTATCGCCAAGAATCAACTGTTCTCGATGAACCACGATGGCTTTTTCGCTTGCATGGACACATTCAAAGAAAAGCAAATGTTTGACGATTTTCATGCAAGCGGACAAACTCCATGGGAGGTCTGGCGAACGTCCGTCGTTGGCACGACACCGCAAGAAGTTAGCAAGGGATTTGAAACATAAACAGATTGCACGGAGAACGTTGCCTTGTATTTTGATCTATCTACCGCGAAGTCCGTACTGTGCATTGGCGCCCATCCAGACGACATCGAAATCGGCTGTGGTGGAACAATCCTAAGCCTTCTTTCCAACAATCCCGAACTTCGAGTGGATTGGGTGGTTTTGGGTTGTAATCCACAAAGAAAAAAAGAAGCTCAAGAGGCCTTTGGAACTTGGTGCAAGGGAAGTCAAAACTGCATCGTTCATCTCTTTGAATTTGAAGATACGCTCTTCCCGTCTCAATTGGTTGGAATCAAACGGTCATTGCACAAATTGGCGGAGTCGATGAATCCGGATTTAATCTTTACTCATCGTCGCGAGGATTTCCACCAAGACCACCGAACCGTATCTGAGGTTACTTGGAACGCCTTTCGCAGCCATCTAATACTTGAGTATGAAATACCCAAGTACGAAGGAGACTTAGGCAATCCAAATGTTTTTGTTCCGTTAAGCACCAACCTAGCGATGGAAAAAGCGGATTTGCTTATGAAGCATTTTCCGTCACAGCGAATCAAAACATGGTTCGATCGGGATATGTTTCAGGCGATCATGCGACTGCGGGGCATGGAATCGAAGTCTCCAAGCGGATTTGCGGAAGCCTTTCACGCTCGCAAAATTTGGCTGACAGCCTAAGGTTGCCCACATTTTTCTGCCCATCCAAATTAGCGATGTTCCGCAAGCTAGCCTAAAGCCTAACTCCTATGCTTTTTGAAGTTCAGGAACGTTTTTCCTGTCCAAGCAAGCGGCGATGTGTCGTACGGCTTGCCGCAATCTCGCCTCGTTCTCGACAAGCGACATACGAAGATAGCCCTCTCCCACTGGTCCGAAGCCACCGCCTGGGCTAACTGCTACGTTGCCGTGCTCAAGCAAATGCATAGCAAAATCAACTGAGTTCATTTGTGAAGCCCACGGTTCTGGAATTTTTGCCCAAAGAAACATACCCGCTTTGGGTACGTTGACTTGCCAACCCAATCGTCGAAGGCCATCGACCAAAACATCACGTCTTCCTTGATAAATTATCGATTGTTTTTCGACAGTCGCTTCCGTATCACGTAACGCGAC
>JANLUJ010001263.1:0-6791 GCA_031363425.1 Pirellula sp. | reverse complement strand
CAACGCCTCAGGCGTTGGACTGGGTGGGGAGGCGGGTAATGGTTGATACGATCGTTTCTAGCCAGGAAACTTCACGTCCAATGGGCAAGCCCGTTGGGGCGTTCCAAAGCTGTACAACCACCAAGCCGGTGGTATTTTCCCAGGCCACGCACCTATTTTCCTGAAAATATTTTCAATTGACCAGAGGTGTCCCTTGACTGTCGAAAACTATCTTGTGGTCCCAGTGGCTTGTTGTGAACTACGAAAGAATGCGTTAGCATCCTTGCTGCATTTGGAATGCACTGGTTCAAACGAGAATGATCTCTGGGTGATGGGCGATGGGTACTATTGAGAGATACCTGTCCGCATGCGATTGCACACCAATTCTTCGTCTCTCATCATTAGGTTTCACTCAGAAAAAGGGAATTTCAGGTATGGCCGCTTCAACGAGCAAGAGCAAAAAGAAATCAGACAAAGGCCCACCAGCCGAACCGATCACCGGTCTTGAAAATATCTACAAACGAGAGCCTAGCCTCAGGACCACACTCCAGCAAATCGAAAAGCAATTTGGTGAGGGCTCCATCATGCCCTTGGGCGGAGAAGCCCAACTCAAGATTGAAGGCATTCCAACCGGTTCGCTATCACTCGATATGGCTTTAGGCGGTGTCGGAGTTCCGCGCGGCAGAATCATCGAAATCTTTGGTCCAGAGTCGAGCGGCAAGACGACCATCGCGTTGCACATTTGCGCCCAAGCTCAAAAGGCTGGCGGCATCGCCGCCATCATCGATGCCGAACACGCTTTCGACCCAAGTTGGGGCAAGAAGCTCGGCGTTGAATTGGACACGTTGCTTGTAAGCCAGCCAAGCAGCGGCGAAGAAGCCATGCAGATAACCGAGATGCTCATCAAGAGCAACGCGGTCGACGTCATTGTTATCGACTCGGTTGCAGCATTGGTTCCGCGACAAGAACTTGAGGGGGAGATTGGCGATTCGCACATCGGACTTCAAGCTAGATTGATGAGCCAGTCGATGCGCAAACTCACAGGTGTTATCGCCAAGAGCAAGACTTGTGTGATCTTTATCAACCAGATCCGCGAAAAGATTGGCGGCATGTCCTATGGTTCGCCAGAAACAACCCCTGGCGGTCGCGCGTTGAAGTTCTATTCGTCGTGCAGAATCGATGTTCGCCGAATTGGACAGCTCAAAGATGGCGAAATGGTTGTCGGTCAGCGGGTCAAAACCAAGATCGTCAAGAACAAAGTCGCACCTCCATTCCGCGTAGCAGAATTCGACATGATGCACACCTGTGGCATCAGCTTCGAAGGGGACTTGCTCGATCTTGGTACTGCCCACAAAATCGTCAATCGCAGCGGTGCTTGGTTCAAGTACGGTGACACCTACATCGGGCAAGGGAAAGAAAAGGCTCGCAACTATCTGATGGAGAACAAAGACGTTGCGAATGCCATCCGAGATGCGATCATCGCATGCGGTGGCTACGCAGGTCCAGAAGGTAAACCCGAAGCTGACGAAGTCGAACAGGAAGTTGCTGCCGATTCTTAGATTTTGGATCAGTCATATTACTCGTGGCCGACGCTGCTAGCGTCGGTCCAGATGCTGCTGCCGACGGTCCAGATGCTGCTAGCGTCGGTACGGATGCTGCCGACGGTGCGGATGCTGGCAGCATCCGCCACGTAATCAAGGTATGAAAAAAATCAGACCCGTCGTCGCCACACCTTGAAGAAGCATACCCCGCTTCGATGGCTTACCCCAGTTGGAATGCGACGGAGCCACTTGCCCATAGGGATAATGACCAACCGTATAAATTCGATCGCGAGGCCCATTGGCCCCCATTTTGTATGGCAACACCGGAATCGTACCCAAGAACTGAGCATACGAAACCATAGGTCTCGTCCAAGCGGGCGCCGACGTCTCGTACCGTTCGAAGTTGATTTGTTCGAAATAAAGGGGACGAGTGTAAAACTCGGGTGATGTCCAACCCGCCGAGATTTCATCCCATTGGATTTCGTCGTTGGCCATTCGACTGCGTCGATTATTGAGAAGCGAAGCTTTTTCGTAAGCGGACTCGATCGGTGTTCGCGAAAGGAATCGTTCGACCGATGGTTCCGGTCGCAACATGCTCTCGACGGTTGGGACTTTGGGCAATCGACCCGAGTCTTTCCGCTGTACAGGCACTGGACTGCTCGACTGCTGGCCATGGCAGTCTGCCGAACCTGCGAAACAGACACCTTGAATGACGCAGATTTTGGCTAGCAAAGATCGAAGGGATTTGAGTGTCATGCCAACACCATTTATTGATAGTGATTTCTTTCAAGGTACTGAAACGAAAACGCACCTAGACGATTATTCGGATAAAAGCGGCCCGATCGTGAGCAAAGCCGGTAACTTGAAGGTTCTGTAGCTCAAAATCGGAATATTCAGAACGATTTCTCGGGGCCCTGAATCCAAAACAGGTGCGAATCGATCGCAGCTGCTAATTCCTAGCGGAGTGCTATCGAATTAGACTAGTAGATTACATCCATGCACTAGCGTGCGCGTCATGCTACGAAGCTGCCTCTACCCCGGATTGTTTACCAGAGCCGCAGGCGACGGCAAGCCGAGCGGCAACAACACGAATAAACCCAAAATGCCATTCAAGCCTCTAACTACACTCGCCAACAAAATACGAGGCTGGATTCAAGCTCAATCATCGCTCGTTCTAGCTAACTCAGGTAGCCGAAAACCCAAGGCGTTGATTTCAACTTTCCGACGGCTGGAAAAGAGACGAGTCTTTGCGGTCGACGCCTTCTTTGTAGGCGGTGCGTTAGATATTGAAATAACAAACGTGGGACAGACCAACGCTAACTTGCTCACCGACGGCACCGACTTTTATGTAGATAACAACAACAATCAAACCTTTGAACTCGGAGAAATTCGTGGTGCGATAGCGGACTTGCAGAGCTTGCATGCCTTTAGCAATGATTCTATCGGAAAGCTGTTTTGGAAAGGAGATTTTTCCGCCGCACCACTTGCGATTCCATTGGGGGCAAGCGAGGTCGTGCGCACTGAGGGACTTAGCGAAGTTCATTTGCAAGCATCGTTCAGTGCAAATGGAAACGTATCGCTCCATGCGTTGGACACAGTTGATTTCAATTCGAACATGGTCGTTCAAGGCAATCTTAACGTTGCGGTATCTACAGGCGGTACGATTGTAGACGGAGCTGATGCGGCCGTTCATGTTTTGGGTGATGCCGTCATTCAAAGCCAGAACAGTATTCACCTCGGCGACGATGTTACCAGCTCTTGGCGGGTTGACGGTTTGACGAGGGTTGCATCGCAGGGTGATATCGAACTCGGTCTCGTTGGAAGCTGGGATAGCAATACCCTTCTCGCTACAGGTAACAATATTAGCGTCGTAGACGAAAATGCAATTTCAATCGCAGGGTTACAGTCTCAAGGAGATCTTTCACTGTACGCTTTGGACAACATTTCCGACCAGCCAGGTGCAAGTCTAATCGTTGGAGGTAATGCAAACATTCAAGGAATGAGTATTGTCTTGGCCGATACCGCGAATGATGTGCTTAATATCAACGGAGCCGTTCACTTCATATCGACTGGCGGTTCGGTAACGATTGCCAGTCCGGGTAGCGTGGCACTAGGCGACGTTTCCGCAAGCGGGGCCAACATCGCGTTGTTCGAAGATGCAGACACATCGTTGGCCTCGATTCAAACGCCGGGCACCTTTTCGGCAACAAGCACTGGCGAGATTTTCGATATCGCGGGTGCCAATATCCAAGCCACCGCATTGAACCTGACTACTGCTGGATCGATACACCTGGCCGATAACTTGACTGACTCCGTTTCCATTGTTGGCCGAGCCTTCCTTTCGGCCTCGAATCGTATCGACCTAGAGTCCCAAGGCTCAATTAACTTTGGCTCGCTCGGGCTGCTGAGCGACGTGGCTGTGGTTTTCGAAGACAGCGCAACCCAATTGGACGGTACCAAACTAAGGCAGTTGGAGTTGCACTCGCGCGATCAGGTAACGCAGTCAGGTGTCGACACGGGGGCGGGATCGACAGTGCTGAAAATCACGGGTACGGTATATGTCTCACTGCTTGGGACGCCTGGCAGTATCGATCTTTATCGCGCTAGCAGCAACCCACCAACAACGCTGTCCGATGGTCGATTGCTCGACAATCAAATAAGTGGTGTTTTTTCCGCGGACGGGATCGATGGAGATTTTCGATTGAGAAATGCCTCAATCCAGGCAACAATCGGAGCCTTGGATGGCTCGTTCGGCGATTTGACTATTTGGCACACGTACGCTTCGATTGTTCTTCCCAATCAGGACCTCCATGTCAGTCGCGATTTGGAATTGATAGCGGGAGTGGACATTCACGATCCTGTACCGCTTGTTAACAATCCACTCGATCGAATCTTAAACAACAACGCTAGAATTGAAGACTCAGGAACCAAGTTGTTTGTCGGTGGAAATGTGCATTTCGTTGCCTCAGCAAATATTGCAATCGCAGACGGATTGGGCGAAACCCTCAACGTGACGACCGGCAAAACCTCGATCGTTTCACTCGGTGGCGGCCAGATCACAATCGGCTCAGCAGGCACCGCATTGCTTTCCGAATTAGGGATCTACTCGCGAAGTATCCTTGACGGTCACACTGGAAATATCGTTGTTCAAGTGGATCGTTCGGTCATCCTTGTCAATCCGACCATGCCCTTCCCCGATATGGGCCATTTGAAATTTACAGCAAACAACGCAAAGATCATCGTGGATGGAAACGTGACCGACGCACCAGGCTTGCAAATCTTCCTTGATGGAGATTTCGTCGTTACAGCCATTGGCGATATCAGGCTGGCGGACGACCCGTTGGATACGATTCGAGTAGGAAACGAAACGGGATTCACATCGTTATCGGGCTCGATCGAATTGGGCGGTAACGGCAGCGTTCAAATGAACGACGTGAGCTTGAACGCAGACCATGGTGATATCTCGGTTGGTGGTTCCGGACGAACCGAGCTTGGCGTGATCGAGGCTAGAGGGATCGACGTTGCTATCCATGAGGATACAGCCATGGTGGTACGCACGGCGTTCGCGTTGAACCAGCTCAGACTGTCGAGCGAAATGAGCATCTTGAACACCTTCGCCATTGTGCCCGGTGGTCTGCAAGGTATATCAGCTAAGGGTCTATCCATTGAGGCAGGTACGTACGCTCATCTGGGGCCGATATCAGTCGATCGACTTACGGCCTCTGTTAAAGCCAACGGTACACTCGACAACGGCGGGCTTTTTGTACTCAATGCTATGGCGGACGAAACCGGTCAACGCTACTTGGACGCCGTTGGGGAGAATCTCCCGCCAGGCGTTACCTCCGTGAATCAACTTCTGAGTGGTGACACGCTCGCGGATCTAAGGTCTCGGGCATCCTTCATTCATTCCTTCGGGAGTGACTACGGATTGTTTGTTCAAAACAACAAGGAACTGACTGTGGGAGGCGTCATCGCAACAGGCGACGGCATCCATGTGTTGATCGAGACGCCTCGCGGAGCGGACCTAATAGTTGAGGGGACCGTTACTCAACGATTTACACAGCAAGACTCGGGTGGCGTGGTCCTGATTGCGGGTGATCAGCTGAGATTTGGAGCGAGCGCCGCGTTGAGAATCGAACATGTCTCGCTGGATGTTTCAACAAGCCGTGTTATCAATCAGCCTAGCTTGATTGCAAATGCATTCGATGGGGCGAAAGGCCCGGTTGGACATGAGTCAACGCGCGACGTACTATACGCGTCCGATGCGTTTGCGGACACGGGAATACAGAACGTCCTACAACGTGTCTCTACGCAAGTTGGCGTTGATGGTGAAGCGGGCTTCCAAACGCTGATTCGTTATGCAGACGGACGGTCCCAGTTGTTCGACTCCAACGAGGAGCTAAACGCGTCCCTTCAATCAAATCCAGCGGCGAACACAAAGCCAGGAGTCATACCGGCGTACGCATCATCGAAGGGTGACGCGGCGGTTGTCGAGCGCAACTCGCCTTTTAGCGATACCTTTTTGGGTACATTTCAAACTCTGCCGACTTCGGCAGTTTTTCGAAGATCATCGGAGTTCTTTTTGTTTGAGCAAGGCGGTGCTGTCGACTCAAGCGTATCCAGAGTGGATCTAACGCCAGTCGTCGATCGGGTCGACAACGTGCTTTCACCGGGCCGTAAAATCAGCTTTCCAATGCCATCTGAAATCGTGGTAAATCCAGCAATACTCGTTGCACCGATTCGAGTCGCACCAAGTGAGTCTATCGCCTATTCCAACGCGTCGAGCGATGCCGAACCAAGTGCATTAGGCGATGCGAAGTTCGAGGTCTTTATTGTGAAAGTCGGCTTTGACGATGCCAATCGCGATGGCCAAGCCTCTGACCCTGAGTTGCCACCGCGCAACGAAGTCCAAGTCGATGCGGTGGTACAAAAGAACAATGAGTCCGATACAACGTTGAAGGCAAACGAAAGTGGTTCTACCAAGCGACCGAGCCTAGCACCTGGCGAGCCCAACCTGTTGACCAAAGATGCAAAGGGCAGCAGGGCCCCTACGGCCACCGAGATTGACGGCTGGACAGAAGAGTACCGAGATGATCCCAATAGGCCGTCTGGCGCCTACGCGATCATCTCGGTCGATAGCGTTAGCGGCGCTAACGTACTGAAGGTCTTTGGCGTGCGCGACTTTGAGATCGTCGATCCCGATCAGTCGAGTGTCCTTGCTCAGGGCGAATGGGAACTGAACGATGTTCCGCTGCTTCCGGAAGAAGCTCG
>JANLUJ010001249.1:0-2748 GCA_031363425.1 Pirellula sp. | reverse complement strand
TTTATGTTTAACCGCTCGAGGCCCTCAAGCCTCGAGCGCGTGCGTCAGGGAAATAGCCCTAATCACCAACGACGATCAATAGTCAGTTAGCGTGACTTGGTACACCCGCCGCTGCGCGGGTTAAACGAGTCGCAAGCCAGTTGATGGTTGCCACGCGGCGTTTGCGTGGAGTTTATGTTTAACCGCTCGAGGCCCTCAAGCCTCGAGCGCGTGCGTCAGGGAAATAGCCCTAATCACCAACGACGATCAATAGTCAGTTAGCGTGACTTGGTACACCCGCCGCTGCGCGGATTAAACGAGTCGCAGGGCAGTTGATCCTCGAACGTGGGCATCATTGCAACTTGAAAACCACCGTCGCCAACGGAGGCAAGTTCAATTCGATCGAGGCTGGTCTGCCATGATGTGGAATAGCCATATCAGCCATTAGGCCAGGAAAATTGCCGACGTTGGTACCTGCATAATGGACGGAGTCGCTATTGAACAATTCCTTGTAAAAGCCCCCCTTCGGAACACCAACCCGATACTTGCGAACGACCGGGGTGAAGTTACTGCATACCACTAAAAAGTCGTTCGGATCTTTGGCCTTGCGGATATAACCCAACACGCTGTCTTGAGCGCTCATGCAATCGATCCACTCAAAGCCGTCCGACGTAAAGTCTCGTTCGTAAAGAGCCGGCTCGCGCTGCACCAAATGATTGAGGTCAGAAACAAGTCTCTGCATGCCCCGATGAGTATCCCAATCGAGCAAGTCCCATTGAATTGCATTGTCATAGTTCCATTCATGCCACTGCGCCAATTCGCAACCCATGAACAAAAGTTTCTTGCCAGGATGAGTCCACATGCTCGAATACAAAAGTCGCAGATTAGCAAATTTCTGCCATAGATCACCTGCCATTTGAGCGATCAGCGCCCCTTTACCGTGAACCACCTCGTCATGCGACAGAGGCAAAGTGAAATTCTCAGTGAAGGCGTAAATCAAACTGAAAGTCAACTCGTTGTGATGGTACTGTCGATGAATGGGATCGTTTCGCATGTAACGAAGCGTATCGTTCATCCAGCCCATATTCCATTTCAATGAAAATCCTAGTCCCCCAAACTCGGTTGGTCGGCTTACTCCTGGCCAAGCCGTCGACTCCTCCGCAATCGTCAGTACGCCTGGGTGGTGAGTATGGGCCTGGATATTGAATTCCCGAAGCAAATGAATGGCTTCCAGGTTTTCCCTGCCTCCATAAACATTCGGCAACCATTCTCCCTGTTTCCTGGAATAGTCGAGATAAAGCATGGACGCAACCGCATCGACACGCAGACCGTCGATATGGTACTTGTCTAGCCAGAACAGCGCGTTGGCAATCAGAAAATTGCGAACTTCGTTGCGCCCGAAATTGAAGATCATGGTGCCCCAGTCCGGATGCTCTCCCTGACGCGGGTCGGCGTGTTCATACAGGGCAGACCCATCAAATTGCCGAAGGCCATGTGCGTCCTTGGGGAAATGAGCTGGCACCCAGTCGATGATGACCCCAAGTCCATTTTGGTGGCAATGGTCGACGAAGTACATGAAGTCCTCTGGCGAACCGTATCGGCTGGTAGCTGAGAAGTAGCCGACGGTCTGATAGCCCCAAGAACCCGTGAATGGATGTTCCGACACCGGCATCAGTTCCAAATGGGTGAAGCCCATCTCCTTGCAATATTGAACCAACTGATGAGCAATTTCCCGATAGTTCATCCATCCATGAACTCCCTTATCGCATTTTCGCCAGGAGCCCAAATGAACTTCGTAGACCGACATCGGTTTTTCGAGCTGGTTTTCGTTCTTGCGTCGTTCAAGCCATTGGTCGTCATTCCACTTGTAATCGTCAAGCGATTGCACGATCGAAGCGGTTCTGGGCGGTAACTCAGCAAAGAAGCCGTACGGATCTGTCTTATCGACGACCTGTCCATCTAGCATCCGAACGCGATACTTGTACTTTTGTCCAACTCCAATTTGAGGGACGAAAAGCTCCCAAATGCCGGACGGAATCTGCTTCTGCATGCAGTGCGATCGACCGTCCCAATGATTGAAATCGCCGATCAGCTGAACGCTTTGCGCATTCGGGGCCCAAACCGCAAAATTCACCCCGGAATGGCCTTCGACATCGCGGACATGAGCTCCCAGTTTTTCGTAGATTTTCCAATGTTGGCCAGCATTGAATAGGTGCCGGTCAAAGTCGCTGATCATGCTTGGTACAGCGTATGGATCTTGCATTTCAATTGTCTTTCCGCTCGAATTCGAAAGTCGAAATCGGTAATGTGGTGGAGTGGAATCAAGCTGGGGCATCAGTCCCTCGTACACACCCGACGGATGGATGCGACGCATTGGTCGAGTTGCCGAATTGCGTTCGTCAAGCAGCCATGCCTGATCAAATCCTGGGAAATAGCCTCGAACAGCCACGGCGTTTTTGCCATCGACATGAATATTATGTGGTCCCAAAACGCTGGCAGGGTCCGCAGTCACTCCGTCAATAATGCTGGTCAAGGAATTCAGGTTGATCTGAGTATGCACAATTTCTCCAATGGTTATACCGAATGATGTTGATTACGTGTATCGCTTCGTCAGTAGCCGAAAGGCTCCCGCTAACGTCGCGTTGGTTTTTTGCTTGGATCCAGTAAGAAGAGGCAACGCAGGAACGATTCCAGCCATTCGTCAATGGCTAAGATGACGTCCCAAAAGTGGCCGCAAAGCCCATGAATGCCTCGACAAACCAAAGGGAT
>JANLUJ010001197.1:0-4654 GCA_031363425.1 Pirellula sp. | reverse complement strand
TATGACCGATTCGCTACGAAGGGACTCGGCCAAGGGGAAGGCAGCGCTATCGCGTTCAACAACGATTTGAGAAACCCCGTAATGGTCCCGCAAATCGATGAACAAAAGGTTGCCAAAGTCTCTTTTGCGATAGACCCAACCGGACAATCGGACGTTTTGTCCCACTGCGTCCCTTCGGAGTTGTGCGCAATGGTGTGTACGGTATGCGTGCATTAAATTGTCGAATGGTGAGAGAATATCGTGTCGAATTGGTTGCAAATTCCAAGGAAAGCAACTTATCGAGAAGCTCGTCGATTCTCAACCCCAACGACCAATTGGACAGGATTTCTCTGTCAACGTATCATCGGAGCGACGGGTTAACGAAGTTCGGTGTAAAAAATAGAACCGCTGACAAAACTCCTATGATCCTACTGATCGATAACTACGACTCGTTTACTTACAACCTGTTACAGAGGCTTGGGGAAATCGATGCTTCATTGGACTTACGGATATTCCGAAACGATTGTTTAACGGTGGATCAAGTTCGCGAAATGCGACCGGAACGGATCATTCTTTCGCCGGGTCCCTGCACTCCGAATGAAGCTGGAATATGTGTGCCGCTGATCAAGGAATTGCATGCGGAGTTTCCGATTCTAGGGGTTTGCTTGGGGCACCAATCGATTGGTCAGGCATTTGGTGGCGAAATCGTTCGAGCAAAACAATTGATGCATGGAAAGACCGATCGAATCCATCATGACGGAAAGGGGATGTTTGAGGGGATAGAAAATCCATTTGTTGCGACGCGTTACCACTCGTTAGTTATTTCGCCAGATAGCTTGCCCAAATGTTTGCAGGTTTCCGCTTGGGTGCACGATGAAAATGGAAATCGGATTATCATGGGTGTTCGACATCGGGCGTATGCGATTGAAGGCTGGCAGTTTCATCCTGAGAGCTTTTTAACGGAGCCGGGTCACAAGTTACTGGAGAAGTTCTTGACCTGGACTGGCATGGAGTCAGTCGTCGATAAAACCTTTGTAAACTAACGCGATAGCATTAAACAAAGCAGCCATCGCCGGCAAACCAGTACCTTCGTTCCGACTTGCTAAACCACTTTACTCGTAGACTTTCCGTTTGATATGCTGTGCGTCACGATTGCCAGAACTCGACACAAACATGTAATCACGGAGCACCGACAGGTTGCCGAGAGTGGAGCAAAGCTGGTTGAACTCCGCTTGGATTACATCGGGCGAAGCATCGATTTATCTAGGTTGCTAAACAACCGCCCTACCCCAGTTGTATTGACCTGTCGACGCAAAGAAGATGGTGGACGTTGGGATCGAACGGAAGAGGAGCGCTTGATGCTGCTCCGCACAGCGATCTCAATGGGGGTTGAATATGTTGATTTGGAGGAGGATATCGCGAGCAAAGTCCCACGTTATGGCAAGACAAAACGCATAGTCAGTCTTCATAATTTTGAGGGTACCCCGGAAAACTTAGAATCATTGCATGCGGAACTTGCAAAACTGGATGCCGACATTGTGAAAATCGCAGCTCAAGCCAATTCGTTCAGCGATACGATCCGGATGTTGGAGTTGATGAAATCCGCTTCAGTCCCGACGATTGGAATCAGCATGGGTGACTGTGGAACTCCGAGCCGCATATTGGCAACCCGATTTGGTGCTCCATTTACCTTTTGTGTTTTCAATACGGAGCGAAAGGTCGCTCCAGGCCAGCTTAGTTTTGATCAAATGCGGAATATTTACAGGGCTGATTCGATCGATTCCGAAACAAAACTTTTTGGTGTTGTTGCAGATCCCGTAGCGCACTCGTACAGTCCATTGATCCACAATGCCTCGTTTTTCGCGAATAATTTAAACTTCCGGTACCTGCCCTTTCGCGTTCCGGCCGAAGAGTTGGAACTTTTTTTGTCATGGTGCAAAGAAGAGAAGATTGGCGGGTTGAGCGTCACAATACCGCACAAGCAAACGATTTTGCCGCTCTTGCATCAGGCGGAATCGGCAGCGCAGGGGATCGGAGCCTGCAACACGGTTGTCTTCGCCAACAACGAGGACAAAGAGTTGATCGGTTACAACACAGACTACCGGGCTGCCATGGATTGTCTGTCCGAAGCCATGTCGAAATGGACTGGGAAACAGGATCCTTTTGAGAGAGAATCGGTCTTGATACTCGGGGCGGGTGGCGTGTCGCGGGCGATCGGCTATGGTCTCGCACAGCGTCGAGCCTTTATCACGATAACAAGCCGCAATCGGGTGGCGTCCGAGTCGTTAGCGAAGCACCTTAATGCGCGTTGGATTGACTGGGACGCTCGTCACACAATCGAGCCAAAAATCCTGGTAAATGGGACACCGGTTGGCATGTTCCCGGAGATGGATGAGACTCCATTTCAAACAAACCAACTCAAGGGAAACACCTTGGTTTTCGATACGGTTTATAACCCCGAGCAAACCCTTTTTCTTAAAGGGGCGAGGGCCACTGGCTGTCCTGTTATTTCGGGGCTGCAAATGTTTGTTCGGCAGGCCGCCTATCAATATCGATTATTCACCGGACTGGAGCCACCGGTTGACGTCATGGTGAAAACCTTGAAAAAAGCGATTTCACCAGTGAACTACAAAGATCTGGATGAGGACGAAAGCGATCAAGATTCCAAAGCTGATTTCTAACTCTTTGATTTTGACTGCTCGAGACTTGAATCAGAGGGCGGCCACTACGCTTTTGGGCCGTTGGAGGAAATGGCGATTATCTCGTCCTTATCCGCTTAGGAACCCCAAGGAATCTGTCGGGGCCTATGGCGAACGGATTGCGGCCGTTTTTCTCGAACGACACGGGTATTTTATTTTGGAGAGGTCGTATCGTCAAAAGTCTGGCGAAATCGATGTAATAGCTGTCTGGCAAAGAAGAGTAGTTGTTTTTGTAGAGGTAAAGACCTGGGCGGTACTTCTCGACGACAGTGGCGGTCCTAGCGATGCCGTTGATGACAAAAAGCAGGAGAAGATTTCGAAAACTGCTATGATCTACATGAAACGCCATCGGCTTTTGGAGTCATCGGGCCGGGCGGATGTCATTGCAATCGTACTGGGCAGGGTGCCGGGTCGTCCCTCCATTCGGCATTTTGAAAATGCATTCGAGGCAGTGGGTAATTTCCAAATGTTTTCGTGACATGAGGTTCGGTGCGGACCGCCGAGCCACACTAACTCATTTCCAGTTTCAATTCCCATAGTGCATCGCTGGATTCGAGGGTCTTTTTGCTCAGTTTTAGCGTTCCTCGCATTTTCACCTCCGAGATCAAATTAGGAGGAAAACCGTCAAATTGGATTGCAAGAATCATTGATTGCTGAGATTTGGTTCGCCATTGAATGGAGCCTTCCAAGACCCGCTTCACTGCGCCTCTTTTGCCCGAAACCGGTCCCTCGTAGCCTAGGTAGATATTTCGGTGGTCTGACAATTGTCGTGCAACCGTCGCAATGCACCACTCTTCAGGTGGAACTGGGACCTCGAAAGTTATCAATCGGTCACTGCGGACGGATGGCTGCTCGAGCAAGAGATCCCAGTGGGAGGCGCGCCCTTCCTCGTCGGGAATTGTGTGGCTTAAGACGGCAAACCGAAAACTCTCCAATTTTTTTCCGAATTCTTCAAGAGTCTGAATTCCAACCATGGGGTTCGGAACCTTTCACGCATTTTTGCATCCAAAAGGTCGTCAAAGACCGCAAAACCGTTCTGTTCTGAGGTTGATGACGGTCGTAGGTGCTTGGATTTTGTTGAATTTGCAGCTTTTTTCGTTGCCACAAAACTAGTCCATCCCGTTCCACCGGGTGGTTTGGATCGGTTTTGGGAGTAATGTTAGGCGAAGCGAGCCTAGCAAGTTTGCATCCAAATCCTACCCAATTATACTCGAAAACGAGTGTTCTTGTGAACCTACCGGTCCTAAGGTGGTTGTATCTTCCCTTAGGCAGTGTGGGTTCAAGACGCAATTTTCACAGCCTTGCGAAATTTGTTTTTCGCGAGGGGTTCCTGGCTACCTTTGCACTGAGGGTTGGTGATGACCATCCGCTGGTTTCGCAACAAGAATTCTTCGATTCAATCCAATCAACGCGCAAACGCGAAAAGCAGTGAAAGGAAGCGAGGCAAGCTCCGTTCCTACTTGCTTGAGATGTTGGAGCCGCGGCAGTTGTTGGCGGTTGGTCCGCAGTTGATTGGCGTGCAGCCTAACAACAGCGATCTCCTAGACAACGGCGAAACCCTCGTTCAGTCTCCGCGCGAGCTGCGTTTTCGGTTCGATGACGCTCAGATTATCGACGCATCAACGTTAAACGGGATTCGTATCACACGATCGGGAGGCGATGGATCGTTTGGGTTTGCTACGGTCCAAAGCGACTTCGGTAGCAACGGTCGCGTCAACATTCTCTTGACTTCGACGGAAGCTGGAAAAGCGTATACGGTCCAAGCTTCGCAATCGTTATTGGCGGTGAATGCCCTTCCAGTTGTGTCGTTGAGTGGCAGTACTCTTTCCATTGTTTTGAACAGCAACGCAAATTCCCCGACCACGGGTGACCAATTGGTCAGCGCGATCAATTCCTCCGTGTCTGTTGCTGGATCGATAACAGCCAAGATCAACGGTGGCCTTGGGGCAACGCGCATCGGCTTGAACGCGGGCGGC
>JANLUJ010001194.1:0-3058 GCA_031363425.1 Pirellula sp. | reverse complement strand
CAATGCGGAAACCACCGACCTAACGAACCAGAGCATTGCCGGATTCTCCATTTTGCACCGTTTGGGTGTGGGCGGAATGTCGGAGGTCTATCTGGCTTTTCAAGAATCACTGCATCGGCATGTTGCGCTCAAGGTCATGCGAGCCGATTTCGTGGGGTCAAGCGATCACGAGCAACGCTTTTTGCAAGAGGCGCGGGCGGTTGCGTCGCTGATGCACCCCAACATCGTTCAGGTTTACGACGTCGGCAAATATGAATCGATCCACTATATTGCACAAGAGTACGTTCCTGGCAGCAATCTCTTTTCGTACGTGCAACGCCGCGGCGCGTTGCCGCTAGCCGAATCGATTTCCATACTCTGGCAAACAACGGCTGCCCTTCAAAAGGCGGCATCCATTGGATTGGTCCATCGCGATATCAAGCCTGACAATATTTTGTTAACGCCAGATGGCGAGGTCAAGGTAGCTGATTTTGGTCTAGCGCGAGCGAGAGGCCAGTCGCTCAATTTGACCGCCGTTGGAGTTACGCTTGGCTCGCCGCTTTACATGAGTCCTGAGCAAATCCAAGGGCTGTCCGTCGATTCGCGCAGTGATTTGTATTCGCTGGGTGCAACCGCTTATCATATGTTGACCGGGCGACCTCCCTTTTCCGGTGAAACCGCCTTGGCGCTCGCCATGCAGCATTTGCAAGCGGAACCCGCGCGACTAGAGCAACTTAGGCCGGATCTCCCAAAGGCGCTGGTGACCATCGTTCATCGATTATTGGCAAAGAATCCCGACGAACGATTTGCATCGGCAGTCGAGTTGGCGCGTGCGTTGAAGGAGGTGGTAGACGAAAACTTGGCCGGTCAAGCGAATCAAATGGTTCCCTTTACTGGATTGATTATCGAGCATCAACAACTTAGCAATCTCGATGTCACGCAAGAACTTCAAAAGCTCAGTAGGAATAACAGCGTTTCGAAAAACCCGAAACCGTCGAGGCTCGTTGTAGTTGGTCGAAGAATTGTTCTTGCGGTTTCAGCTGTTCTAGTTGGGTTCCTTGTGACAACGTATTTTCTTCATGACGATCTGCTTGAAAACCAAGTTACGTCGACGGCCGGTGTAATAAGTCAATCCACGATTGAAAGGCAGTATGCATTGGCCTTGATTGAAAACGACTTAAAACACTGGAAAGCTGTCTCCGATAACTTTCCATCAAAAGATCCGATTAGTTTAAGCTATCGGCTAAAAGCGATGCTTCAGACCGCTCGACTACTAATCGAGCACCAGAAATATCCGCAGGCTTTGGAAGCAGTCCGAAGTGTATTGGACGCTAAGTCAGAAGGCGTAATTCGAGCGATTGCCTCCATTGAGATGGGGTACCTCAAGGGTCGTGTACTGGGCGAACGGCTCTCTAACTACGACGATGCGATCAGCCAGATGGCCCTCTTAGATACCGAAAAACAAAAGATAGTCGAAGAATCATTGCCCAAGAATGTATTGTCCGCTTGGGACACGATCGATCTTGCAAGGCAGGAAGAAAGCAAAACTTCAAGTTAGAGTGTTGCGGGGAACGGGTCTCTTTCCCTTCATGACTATTGTTCTGCTTTCAAGCTAAACAAGGCGAACGGCCCCACGCTGGCTAGCCGCTCCTGTACGCGAATTCGACTACAATGGCAGCCATCATGGCATCGGCCATGAATGGTCGACGTGGATCGTCGTTCCTGATTTTGGAAATTGACTAGGAATCTCTTCATGAGCGATGAAGTCCCTGAACTACCCATCCAGCCCGAAGCGTTTGGTGAAGACGAAAAGGCTCGCCCGCAACCTGCCGACGAGTTGCCGTCCGCACTCGAAAGCGATGATCTAATAGACATGATGCGTCGCACGGTCGACCGCCTCTATTTAGATGGGACCACGCGAGGCGACCTTAAGATTCTCAGCCGCACCTTGCGAGAGTTAAGGTACGCATTCAAAGTTTTCCAGCCGTTCCGCCGAAGACGCAAGGTGACCATTTTTGGATCGGCCCGAACTCCCTCGGATCACCCGAACTACCTCCAAGCTGTTGACGTCAGCCGAAAGATCGCAGAGCGAGGCTGGATGGTCATCACTGGCGCAGGAAATGGCATCATGGAAGCCGGACACAAAGGTGCGGGACGAGAAATGTCGATGGGGCTCAACATCATGCTCCCGTTCGAGCAATCCGCAAATCCATACATCGATGGCGATTCCAAGCTCGTTACTCTCAAATACTTCTTTACCCGTAAACTGATGTTCGTTAAGGAGTGCAGCGCCGTGATCTGTTGCCCCGGTGGATTTGGCACTCTCGACGAAACCCTGGAGGTACTGACCCTATTGCAGACCGGCAAACAAGCGATGTTCCCATTGGTATTACTAGATGAACCAGGCGGAATATTCTGGAAAGGCCTTGAGTCATTCTTTAGGGAGCAGTTGCTGAGTCAAAAATTGATCAGCCCGGAAGACGTTCATTTGTACTACGTGACCGATAACGCTGACCATGCCGTCGATGAGATTCTTAGGTTTTATCACGTTTACCACAGCATGCGCTATGTCAACGACTTGCTCGTCATTCGCTTGAACACAAAACAGTCCGACGACAAACTAGCCTCCATGAACCAGGATTTCAAAGACATATTGGTTTCTGGCAAGATCGAACAACGTGAGGCGTTGCCCGAGGAAGCAAACGAGCCCGAGCTGAATGACTTGCCACGGCTGTACTTGCATTTCAACCGCCGTAGCATCGGCCGACTTAGACAATTGATCAATAGAATCAACGAATGACGTACCGCAGGTCGCAACTGCCCTTTGCGACGGCTGTCGACTGTGCAAGTTCTCATGCGAAAATCACACATCACTTCGAAATTCGAAATTCCTTGTTCGGCGTTCAATATTGAAAAGTGCCCGAAAGGGATCGCCATTTATCTAGAGCCTGGGGCTCAATCCAAAAAACCAAGTTGGATGTTGCAGTAGTTAGGTCAAGTTCACTAGCTTGCGCGTTTTGGAGTTGCACACTTGCTGCATTTATCGCGAAGCGATTACAGCCATTAGCCGGTGGTAAGC
>JANLUJ010001130.1:0-5759 GCA_031363425.1 Pirellula sp. | reverse complement strand
GCTAACGGCAAGGTCGTCGTGATTACCACAGGCCCTGCTGGCGGAAAGTGACAAGATTAAAACCAAAAGCAACAGATTCGACTAGACTAGACGCGATCGGCGTTTCGCATCCGTTTCGCTGTTAGTTGGATCATAATAGTTGGCTAAATTCGAAGTCATCGCACCTCGGCTAATCACACCGTTTACAGCCGTCAAATCGTATTGGTCGAGAACTTGATGACTCCAGTTGCTCGAGGCAAACAAATCATCAAGATCGAAGATGTCACCGTTGGGGGTGGGAAGAGCCGGATCATAATTCGCAATCACACCTTGGGCACTGTAGGTCAAAGGTGCGGTCAAAGCACTCAAGGGATCGAGTGGATTCGGTGGATTGAGTATATTACCTTGGAATAAATAGACGCTCCGTTGTTGCTCGCTTGGCGAAAGTCTTTTGCTATATGAATTACCCACCACTTTTGCCATTCCATCATTTTCGATAAGCAACGCGGTCTGTTCGTTAACGCCAATCGCACGGGGTAATCCTGGAACTAGGTCTCGGGCGTCCATACTGGCCATAAACGTGAGCAGGCGTCCCTCGCGATCGCGCTGCATGAAGTGACTATCGGTGATAAGGTTATCCATGTATTTCAGAATAGTGTTATTCATGGGAACGGCCGGTTTGTCGGGGTAAACGGCCGATTCCTCGGGTGAAAGGAAACGTGAGTCGAGCCCCCCTGAAATTCGATCATCGTCAGGATTCAACAAGGCGTCTGCGGATGTGATTGTGCCTGGGATGGCCGAGAAATCGATTTCCCCCAACACGGCCAATCCCGCGCTCGTCCCACCGATCGGTGCGTTGCGGCCGACAGCGTTGTAGATCTCCTGCTCGACAGGGGTCTCATCCCAGAACTTGACATAATCTCCTTGGTCCCCTCCGGCAATGAATATCGACTCCGCCTCACTAATAATTCGTTTAACATCAGGATGCATGGCCGCCGCGAGATCGGGAATGATCAGCGTCGCTACGGAATCCAAGCTCGGAACCAGCCCGTCAATGTATCTGTTGTAAGCATTCGTGCCCGTGGCACGAATCACCAAAAAATCGCCGCCATTCGCTTTGGTACCCATCCATTTAAACACTTCATCTACGTCCGTTCCCCCTCCCACAAGAGCCAGGCCGCTACTTGTGGCTGGAAGATTGACGACTTTGTCCCCGGCATTACCCGTCACGTAATAACTGTAGGGCAGCTTTACATTTCCCCGTGCTGCAGCGCTCGCAATCCCACTGCTATCCAAGTTCAACGATGGCGTCGCTGAGAACAGTCGCCGTGATTCCAGGGCTTCCATTCCTAGGCTCCTTTTTTTATTAGGTCCAAGATGGGCTTTATCAAGTGAAGAACAAGGCATAGGAGGAATTCCCGGTAAGAACGTGTAGGAGAGGTGGAAACGATAATTGAGAAACCAAGGCGTATTGTAATTCACGGACCAAGTCAAATGCAATCGATCACGGAACAACGGTTTCATCTAGTCAAAACCTGACCAAGGCTCGCGTCTTATCATCCTCGTTCCGTGACTATCAACCAAACCGAATCAGCAAACGTATCGCGAGTTTTTTCTCGGCACTTGCCAAATCCGTACTCAGCCGTTTTGGAATGAGTCAGTTATTTAATGTGGCCGTTACTTGCTGGCTTCACCCGTTTGCTTTTTCCCGCCTATCGGTCCGTCTTGGATTAGGCCACGGGCTTCTGGTTGTAGGACCTGGAGAGGAAAGCGGCCCACCGCTGGATCGAGCTACGTCCACATGCGGATGGGATGCTTGCAGCTAGGGAAGAGCCTAGGTTGCTGCTAGGTCGATCCTGCAGGAGTACGACGCTTTCACAGTTGATGAGCTAACATGCATCCAGCCGAATCTGGGAATCTAGCAGCTAGGCACAAACTTGTGGAAATCGCAGAAGCTTGTCGGAGGGAATCGGACAGATTCACAAAGGATGAGCGTCTCTATGGCTAGCTGCAAGACGCTGGTTACTGCTGGGCCGATCCTACAGGAGTAGTGTGATTGGATATTCGCCAATCGTCATTTAATTTTGACCAGCATACATGGTGGCATTATTGGGTCTGGCTTCCGGCAAGTCTGCTTCTAAACTCTATCATCATTGCTTGAAAATCTGGACGCTCACGCAGCACATCGAGGTCGTGATCCTGGTCCATATGCGCGGCGTCATCGTATCCACTTGCGATTGCCTGTCGAAGCAAGACCACGGCGCGTTCGGCTTCTTCGTCCGCAAGTCGTACAGAGTCAGGACTCGGTATTGACTTGAGCACCGTTGAAAGGATGGCTCGAAAATACGCGGCGGTGTACAAGTCGTCTGCGCTCTTGCGATCCAGCTCATCCAACTTTGCCAAAGTTTGTCGGCAGCCGTTAACGTCCTTAGTCCTTGCGTAGTAACTCATCATGGCCGGTAACAATGTACGATTCCACTTCGAACCATCTGGGCCCTGGAGAACTTCATCAACGATCGACGCAGCTTCAACCGCACGATCAAGTTGGAAAAGGCGTTCGGCCATATCGCATTTGTACACCGCCGTCTTTTGAATGTTCGCTCCGTATTTGGCTTTGGCAAGAGTAAGGTTCTTCTCGCTTAAATCGAATGCGTCCTGATACCTGCCGAGTCGTGCATAAAAATTAGACAAAGTCTTTCTCACACTAAATGTAAGTACGTGATCTTCGCCGAGCTCCTTCGTGGATCGTAGGACGACATCCTCACTTATCCGCAAAGCTTCTTCCTTTCGATTCGCGGTTTCATAAGCTCGAGCCAGACTTGACATTAACCCTATCTTAGAAAAACCAATAGGAAGGTCGTCACTAGAATACTCTTTTGGTTCAATGCCAATCAATTCTTCTAGAATTTGAATTGCCTCGTCATGCCGATTTAGCCTGAGGAGCCAGAAGGCTCGAACTTGTGAAGCCTGCATAGTTTTGGGGTGATTCGGACCGAATTTAGCCTTTAAACTCGCTATCGCTTCTTCTTGGAGTTTCAAACCTTCGGTTCGTCGTCCGTTATAGCTGTACGAGGTAGCGATCGCAATCATGCTCTGCACGGTATCGGGGTGGTCATTGCCCAGTCGGCGTTTCCGAATCGCCAACGTTTCTTCCTGGAGTTTTATGGCGTCCGCATTCCGACCAAGTTGCGAGTAACCACTGGCGAGTTTATACATACAGTTCGCAGTTGCGGGATCATCGGGGCCAAGGTGCTGCGTGAACAATGCGCGGGCCAACTCGAATTGGCCCACTGCAAGTTCATTCGCTTTTTCGTACGCCAATGTCGATCCTAGTAACATATGTAAACGAGCTGCAATCAGTGGCTGGTCATTGAAGCTTGTGTTTACATTGGGTAGGGCTTCTTCCACGACTCGTCGTAACGTAGCCCCCTGACCCAACCCATCCAGACTCTCCGGTCGCGTTGCTTTAAAAACTTGATTCTCCATGAATTCCAAGACCGCGTTGGTCTCGGCCTCCCGTTTCTCCGAAGCTTCCTTGGCCTGCATTTCTCTTTCCGCAGCAACCAGAGCAGCTCGTTGTGCTCGGTTGGCACGTACTGCTTGCCAAGTCGACACAGCTGTACATGCTAAGAGTGTAGTCATGATCAAAAGACCGCTGACTACGACTGCCTTATTGCGCCCTGCGAACTTACGCAGCTTGTAGGCGACGGAAGGCGGGCGAGCCAAAATTGCTTCGCCTCGCAGGTAGCGTCCGATATCGGCCGCAAGCCCGTTGGCCGTTTCGTAACGCCGATCGCGATTCTTCTCCAACGTCTTCAATACAATCCAGTCAAGTTCGCCGCGGAGAACCGCTCCGAGACGTTTGGGGTCCGAGTTGCGCTGCGAGGCCACGGAAGCAGTTGCTTCGCCACGTGTACTCAGTCGCAACGATGGCTTCTCTGCCTCTTCCTCTCGAATCATCCGCTGCAATTCCGCGTATGCTTTTCCGCGAAGTGACGTGGCTTCTAGTGGCGTGCTGCCGGTCAAGAGTTCGTACAGCAGAACTCCTAGCGAGTAGATATCGCTTCGAGTGTCAATGTCCAATCCGCTCATCTCTGCCTGCTCAGGACTCATGTATGCCGGTGTCCCGATCATCTGACCGTATGCAGTGAACATTGTCTTCTCGGTCAGTTGCTGGGTAACCGCTTTCGACACACCGAAGTCAATTACTTTAGGAACCGGTTCGCCATCGTGCAAAGTGACCATCACGTTCGACGGCTTGATATCGCGGTGAATGATCCCTTTGTTATGAGCATGCTGAATTGCTTTGCAGACCGCAGAAAACAGCTCCAAGCGCTGGCGCATATCAAGCCTGTTTTCGTCACAGAACTGGGTAAGCGGGATCCCTTTGACGAGCTCCATCACAAAGTATGGCCGGCCGGATTCCGTGGCGCCGCCATCAAAAACCTTTGCAATATTGGGATGATCCATCAACGCCAGAGCCTGTCGCTCGGCCTCAAATCGGGCAACTACTTCTCGCGTATCCATACCCGGCTTAATGATTTTCAACGCGACTCGGCGTTTGATTGGATTGGATTGTTCGGCCATGTAAACGACCCCCATGCCTCCTTCGCCGATCTGCTGTAGCAATTTGTAGGGACCAATTACCGTGCCGGGCCTTTCGGTGATAGGCTTGCTATCGAAGGTCATTTCTAGAGCCAAGTGAGGTCTAGCGAGGAACCCTCCCAGCTTGGCCTCGGCCTGGATGAGCTCATCGATATGCCGACGCAATTCGCCGTTACCGTCACAGGCTTGGTTGAGATAGTCAGACCGTTGCGAAGGATCGGTGAAGTCCAATGCCGCTAGGAATATCGAACGTTCGCTCATGGTTGTTATGCCTTTTTGAAACGAATGGGATGCTGTCTTCCCAACAGTGCGTATTCTGACACGCCGCTACGCCAACAAAATCCAGGATTTAAAAGAAATCGCCAATCCCGGCCAATTTCGTTTAGGATTCCAGCTTGTTCAGCAACCATGTTCGGGCGTAAAGCCATGTTCGGTCGGCCGTTCGGAGCGATATTCCAAGTGTTTCGGCGGCTTGAGCCGCTGTTAGACCAGCGAAGTAGCGCAGCTTTGCCAATTCGGCAGCACGGGGGTCCGTTGCGGCTAACTCGGTCAGTGCCTCATCAAGCGAGAGCAGATCAACTTTGTGGTCTACATCCAGGCCAGGAACATCAAATAGCTCGATCCGCTGGCGTTGTCCACCACGCTTTGCTGCCTGTTTTCGCCGAGCCTGTTCGACCAAAATCCGACGCATGGCTTCTGCAGCGGCCCCAAAGAAATGCCCCCGACTATTCCAGTTTTGAGCTTTGTCAGGATCGACCAGCCGTAGATAGGCGTCGTGAACCAACGCCGTGGCCTGCAAAGTCTGTCCGGGTTTCTCCTGAGCAAGCCTGTCCGCTGCCAGTTTCCGCAATTCCTCATAAACCAACGGCAACAGTTGCTCAGCCGCTTTCGGATCGCCGGATTCGATTTGCGACAATATTTGCGTGACGTCGGACATGAAAGATGCTCACTCTGCGAGATTGTACAATCGCCTATTGTAACAGCCAGCAATGTTCGCAAGGTATGAGCCATCCGTGCAGAGTCTTGAAAGAACATGCGGATCTCCATTGAGGACAGTAAACTATGGCTTTCACACGTCACGATTGCCGTAAAGTATGCGACGTCTTACTAATATTCGCTACGCGAGGTCCGCAGTGGTTCGCGGTAGGGTTTGCCTTCGCGGTACAGCTCCAGAC
>JANLUJ010001127.1:0-10641 GCA_031363425.1 Pirellula sp. | reverse complement strand
CTTTCCGGAAACGCAAATGTCGCGCTCAATCCGGGTACTTACGTTATTCTAGGTGGCGGCTTCACCGTTTCTGGTAACGCATGGGTTCGAGGAACAGGAGTCACGATATTCAACGCAGGTAGCAGCTACACTGGCCCCACTTTTGACGGTGGAAGCTTTGGTGGCATTTCCATGAGCGGCAACGGAAACGTAAACCTAATTCCGCCAACATCTGGGGCCTATGCGGGTATTTTGATCTACCAATCTCGTGTCAATACACGCGCCATTGGCATCAGTGGCAACGCAAACGTGAATGTAAACGGCACAATCTATGCTGCTAATGCCGCGCTTACGATGAGTGGCAACGGTCAGCTCGATGACACGCTGATTGTCAATAGTCTCAATATCAGTGGGAATGTGGCTCTAACTCAATTAGCGGCCGGCAGCGAGAGCTCCGGTGATGCTGGCGGCAACGCAAATACACTGTTGGCAGGTGATCTCAATGTGTATATCAGCGGAGTCGGAGGGACATTTAGCACTGATATGATCGCGCGCATTCGCGACGCCATTTTCAGCATCGATACGTTGTTAATGCCATACCACGTCTCTATCACAGAAGTAAACGATCCGTCTCTTGCAACGGTAGTCGTGAACACGAGCTTGACCAGCGCAAGCGGCACTGCGGCTAACGGTGTTTTAGGCAGCTACGATCCAGGATCGAATCCCGTTGCCATCACCTTTCTTCAAGGCTGGGACTGGTATGCAGGCGCCGATGCAAATTTGATAAGCGCAAATCAATATGATTTCCAAACGTCTGTGATGCATGAACTGGGCCACGCCTTGGGACTGGGGCATTCTCACGATGCTACTTCTGCCATGTATGCATTGTTGTCGACGCGAACCGCCCACCGGCTCTTGGCCGTCGCTGATCTCAACATCCCAAGCGTGCCTGACGGCATCGAACCTCTAACGGCTGCTAACTTTGTTAGCAAACATGAAAAATCGGATGTGCAGATTTTATCTGTGCCACTATATGTAGCTCAAACACAGAAGATCCTTGAACTTACTTCAGCATCGAATCGTCTATACAGCGGACGTTTCCTCGAGACATTTCCATTGATGCAGCCGATTAACGATAGTGCTATCAAAGAGTTTTCAGCAAGCTTGAATTCTGATGTCGACCGACCGAAGACTCGATCGTCGCTGGTCAGCGGCCATCGCTCAAACGCGAAACGAATGGAGTCCCCGATTTCGGTAACGGCATTCGATACCGCACTGGCGGAGCTTTACGATGATGGGAGTGAATAGACGCCTGGCATAACCCTCCGAGTCGCGTACGCACAATCACTAACGCTGAGCGACGATCTGGTCCATCAGCTAATCCAAGAGAACATAAATGGACAAAATGCCAAAGAAACAAGTCAGATCCGATGATTGCAGGCTGAATTCCGTTTCAAAGACTGATCCTTGCTCCGACCCCGACGACACGGCCCCAATTCGAGACGAAGCCGGCTTGGCGGATACTGCGAACATCGAGCCGTCGGATCCCCAGCGAACGCAAGATTTTCAGTTCGATCCGGATTCGACCCAAGCTCATATGGCGACGGCTGGTTCGACTAGTCCAACCCCTCGAATCGTGATTCCTGGCTATCAGATTTTCGGCGAGCTTGGTCGCGGAGCGATGGGGGTTGTGTACAAAGCAAAGCAGGAGCGGGCTGACCGCACCGTTGCGCTCAAGGTCATGCTCAACTCCGATCAAGCGAGATCGGAGGAAGTATCTCGTTTTAAGATCGAAGCGCAGGCGGCTGCGAACCTGCAACATCCCAACATCGTTCAAGTATATGACGTTGGCCAAGCGGGTGAGATGCCCTACTTCACTCTAGAGTATGTGGAGGGTGGAACGCTATCGCGCAAGATCGCCAGGCAAATGCTTTCGCCCGACCAATCGGCCCAGCTTCTCCTTACGTTGGCAACGGCGGTAGCCTTTGCTCATAGCCGGGGAGTCATCCACCGGGATTTGAAACCCGCAAACATCTTGGTATCAGCAGATGGTCAGCCAAAGATCGCCGATTTTGGATTGGCCCGCCGTACCGACGACGTGAGCCATTTAACCGTCGATGGAACAATTCTCGGTACACCAAACTACATGTCACCCGAACAAGCTGAGGGAAATCAACTTGCGATCGGACCACTGTCGGATGTGTACTCCTTGGGCGCGATCTTTTACGAGTTGCTCGTTGGCCGTCCGCCCTTTAAGGCTGCTTCCGCTTGGGAAGTGATTCAACAGGTTAGGACGGTCGAGCCTACGCCTCCATCGACGTTGCAACCAGGCATTGTTCGGGACTTAGAAACAATCTGTCTCAAGTGCCTTCAAAAAGACCCCGCCAAGCGATATGAAAGCGCTCAATATCTCGCTGACGACCTTCAACGCTTCATAAATAATGAGCCGATTCATGCAAGACCCATCGGGCAATGGGAGCGCTTGGTTAGGCTATGCAAGCGTAATCCACGTGAAGCCCGATTAGTGGGAGCGGTTGTTGGGTTAGTAACCGTTTTTGCAATCGCGGCGACTTGGTCTGCATTGGAGATTGCCAGGCAACGAGATGCGATTAAGGCCTCGCAAAAGGAATCACAGAATCGACTTCAACTCTTTCGCTCCAATGTTTCCAATTCGGTCAACCGATTGCCTCAGTTGATCGAAGGACTTCCGTTTACCGCGGGACTTCGACAAGAGATTGCGAAGCTCACCGAGGATCAACTGCGAATGCTAGAAACGGATGATGCAGCGGTCGGTCCCTCCAAGCAGTGGGGATTGATGGCGGTCGAATTGGAACGAGGGAAAATCGAGCTGGGAAATGCCTTGGCCATTCAAGCCTCCGACAAAACAAGTTACGACGAAGCGATTGTGAAAGCCAAGTCCTATTTTTCAAAAGCATTGGAAATCGCGGAATCCGTTCACAACGCGGGGCAAGGAGACGTCGGCAAGTCACTCAGCAATCTCGCTACTTGCACAAGTCTATTGGCAGACGTCGAATCCAAAACCAATGCGGAAGCTTTGTATAAGAAAGCGATCGAGTTGCGAGAGACAGCAAGCGAGAAATCGCGAAAGGGCTTAACTGAGAAACCCCTATGGAAACATCAGCTTGCGCTTGGTCGCGAATTGAGAAACATGGCAGAGTTTCAGTACCGGTTCCAAACAAGTGACCCACAGTATGGGAGCCGCCAAGAGTCTGGGCTTGAATTCGCAAAGCGAGCTTTGGAGACGTTGGAACAAGCCATTGCAGAGGCGCCTAAAGAGGATCCAGAGACACCCAACGGCATGCGAGATCTTGCAATCGCCTGCTCCACGCTTGGGAGTTTTGCGGAATCGAAAAAAGACTTCGAATTGGCGATGAAAGTTTATGACAGAGCGATTGAGTGGCGGCAAATGCTCATTCAATTGGAACCATATCGTCAGAATCATAAAACAGAGCTGATTAAAGCATGGAATTCTTACGGAGATATGTTCATGGTGCAACTCAAGGACTATACGCTTGCACGCAAGAACTACGTCTCTGCTTTAATGATGGTTCGAGATCTGAAAAGTGACCCCATTCTTGTCGAACTTGAAAACGACGGATTAGCAGTAGGCTATTACCGACTTGGATTGACTTCGTTGGGATTGAAAGATTCGGTCAAGGCAAGGAACTTTTTTGAACGATGCGAACTAATTCGCGAGTTGGCATTGAGGCAAAAGCAAGACGACAAGAATGTCAAACAAAATCCTGAATTGGCTTTGATCCAGCGACTCGATTTGATGTTGGCTCAAGCCCGAAGCGGCAATGTGAGACCTGCCATTGAAGAAGCAAAGAGCATCATTGCTTCGTTGGGCTCCGAGGAACGATTGAAGCAAAATCCATTGGTGCTTTTGCAACACGCGGCATATGGGTTGGGCATCGCGGCCGAGCAAGTCGATGCGCCCGAGAAAGAAATCCTGCAGCGCACTGCGATCGACGCTATGAAGAAGTGTTTTGAATACAAACTGGTCGATAACAACTTCATAGCCATCGATCCGGACGTAGAGCCCTTGCGAGCGCTGCCAGAGTTTCAAGCATTGATGAAGGAATACGGAGTTTCGCAATGAACCCCTCGTGGCGGACGCTGCCATCCTCCGAACCGACGCTAGCAGCGTCGGCCACGTGGCGCTAGCAGCGTCGGCGACGTGGCTAGAAGATTCCTGATGATCGACGATTGGCGAAAAACAATATATAACTATTGTATTCGATGAAATAGACCATTTTCAGACGTCCAAGCAATGCACGCAGGATTGCGATAGAATGAAAGTTCTGTACTTTATGTCGGGAGAGTAAACAATGCACTTTGCACCAGAACGCGACTGGGAATACTTTGCGACTCTAAAACGCGAGCAACTCCGCAAAAAAATGATCGCTTCTACACCTGAAGAGCGATTGGACCAATACGCTGACATCTTCGAATCAGTGGTCGAATTCCGTAGCCATACTGGGATCGACTATCGTGTTGCTCAACGATGGGAGGAAAAACTCGAACTCCGCAATCGGCTCGTCGAAAAATACATTAAGACAGAATCTTCCCGCCTTGGATACTCGACTTAAGCGAACGTTGCTTGACATCACCGCTAAACTTCAAATGCGCAACCGGCGATTTGCGGTTGTTGGCGGTGTAGCCACGACTATTTTGGGTTACCTGCGTGTCACTCAAGACGTTGACTTGGTCGTCGATTGCGATGTTCCAGCCGCTATTCGATTGCTCTCCGAGTTAATCCAAGATGGATATCGTCAGCCATTCGACGACGTTGAACGTATCATTCGAGTCTCACGAATTCTGCCGCTCGAAAACGCGGAAACGGGGGTAAGCATTGATTTAGCTATTGGTGAATCGGGGTTTGAAAAGCAGATCGTCTCGCGATCCATTCCGCAAAAAATCGGCAATGGCACGATCAATGTCGCTACGCCCGAAGACATTATCCTAATGAAATTGATTGCATCCCGTGATAAAGACCTTGGTGACATTGACGGATTGATTGCAGTCCATGGTCGTGAGCTTGACTGGGACTACTGTCTTGTCACCGCCCAACAACTTGACGAGGCCCTTTCCATGGATCTCGCCGAAACGCTCAAAAGAATTAGAGGTACAAGATAACATTTGGCTGCCCGACCGCCACTGTTTCCTAGGTGCCGCCCAAGAGCGGTACTCAACACGGCAGAGTTGTTTGAGTTTAGGGACGAATAGTCGCTAACCCTAAAACATCCTTACGCCCACCGTGAGCAAAATATTGGCGTATCGCTGCGTATCTCCCGTCTGAACGGTCAGGACGTGGTCGTCTGTCGAGACTCGCTTGTAGAACTCCCATTTCTCAATCGGTTCTAAGGGGAACTTGATTTCGGCTTTTCGCATCGTCTCTCGGTAGTCCGCCCAAACTGGTGGGTCGCCATCGAGTGCATAGGGGCCACTTGTTTCGGTCATCATCGTTTCAATTGCCTCCACCGAAATTGCGGAGAGAATGGCCTCTAGCACTTGATTGCACGTTACCAAACCCGGCATCAAATTCAGGGAGACCAATTCACTTCGCGGACCTCGCTTGCTGGAGGCAGGATAGTTGCCGTCGGCGATAAGGATGGTGGCGTGGTGTCCTGCCTCGGCTAAAATTCGGGAGATAGCAGGATGGATCAGATGGCTACGAAGCATTCGGTTTTCCTAGTAAATGACAAATGTAGTATGCTGCAACATAGACATTTTAACGTAATTTGATCTTTTCTTGGCCGGCTTGGCTGTTCTCGGTGTATTTTTTGTAGCCTGCATATGAACTCGCGTTTTCTTCCTTTTTATGAACAATTACAGACTAAGACAAATAACCGGCATAATGATCGGCGCATGGTTTTCAATGCAGCCTTTGAAAGCACAGAGCCTCGAAACTCGTGCAACCAACGAGCTCGAGCTCCCTTGGAAGCGGATCGCCTGGCTTGCCGACCGAGAAATCAATGAGAGTAGCGGGTTGGTTCTGTCTCATCGCAACAAGAATTGCCTTTGGACACACAACGACTCTGGCGATGTGCCGCGGCTTTTTTTGGTCCATCGCGATGGAAGGACTATCGCCACATTCAAGGTCTTAGGTATCAAAGCGATAGATTGGGAAGATCTTGCCTTTGCGACCATCGGTGGCAAACCGATCGTCATCGTCGGAGACATAGGTGGAAATGCTCAAAAGAGAATCGTCGTAACTTTGCATTTCATGGCCGAGCCTAGTTTTGAATTCGACGATGTTAAGCCGATCGAACCATTTGACGCAAAGGCCTTTTCGGTGACGTCGATGGATGTATGGTTCAAGGGGGGCGTAACCAACTATGAGGGTATCGCGGTTGATCATGCTTCCAAATCTATTCTGATTTTCGAAAAAGCGCTTTTTGGCGGTCGCGTTTACTCAGTTCCACTTCCGGATTTGTCTAAGGAGAAGGTCGACGCCGAGGCAAAGGAGATTGGTCACACGAGTATCCCATTTGTCTGTGCCTGCGACATCTCAGCCGACAGCAAATCCATGGTCGTGATCACCTACAGTCTCGGTTTCTTGTTTACCAGAAGGATTTCGGCCGACGGAGTGCTTGAGGAATGGTCTCAGACATTCAAGAGAGAACCGATATCGTTTCTCTTACCGAAAATGCGTCAGGCTGAAGGTGTTTGTTTTTCAATGGACGCCAAATCCATTTTTTTGACAAGCGAACATCTACCAACCCCGCTTATCGAAATGACTTTACCAAAGAGCGATGACGTATCGCGATGATCGGTGACTGGACGCTGTCCGCCTCGGAGATGCGGACCTACGTAGCAGCGGATCTCCGAGACGCTGGTCCTCGAAAATTAGCCGACTACTTTTTGTTGGTTGAGAACGCGCTGGTATAGCGATCGAATACTCTTGGTCATTGTTTCGTGGCGAAATTGATCGGTAAAGAGCTCCCTGCCTTTTTTGCCCATGTCGATTCTCAATTGATTTGCGCCTGCAAGTGAATCAATCGCAATCGCAAGCGATTCGATTTCTTTGGGTGGAATCAAAAAGCCAGTGATCCCGTTTAAGACGACCTCGCGCGCGCCATCGACGTCATAGCTAATAACGGGTTTGCCGGAAATCAAGGCTTGAGGTAATGCTCTTGCCAATCCCTCTCGCAAAGAAGTATGGATTAAGACGTCCATTGCCCCAATCAAGCCAGGGACTTGATTGGGGGGTACGAGCCCCGTGAATACAAATCGATCCTGCATCCCTCGCTTGGCGATCTCGGATGCAAATTGTTCTCGCAATATTCCGTCGCCAACAAACAGGAACTTGACGTTTGGGTGAGTTTTGCAGACTCTCTCTGCCGCTTCGATAACGTAGCAATGTCCTTTTAAATGAAATAGCCGAGCAATCTTCCCAAAGACGATGTCCGTTGCCGTAAAGCCAAGTTCCTTGCGAATGGCCTGTCGGTTTTCCGCTGAAAGAAGAAATGGTTCCACATCCATTCCGCTATAAATAGTCGAAAACTTTTCTCGGGATGCGACTTTCGCGTGTACCATCAAGTCGGTCATGGCATCTGCGACGCTGATTAAATGATGGCAGCGTTTCGCAGCCCACCGTTCGCATTGAATGAAGAACCATCTACTCACCCGGTGTTGATATGGATGGAAGGGCGCGCCATGAACCGTGTGGACAATGCATCGCACGTTTTGACTCCAAGCAGCCGCACGACCGAGTAGGCCCGCCTTGGCACTGTGCGTGTGCACTACATCGGGGCGCCAGTCGCGAATTGCGTGTTTCAATTCTTTTAGCGCACGATTGTCATTCAGAGGAGAAATAGACCTTATTAGCGATGCATGGTTATCGATCAAAAGGCCTTGCGTGTCTGATTGGGCCAGCAGCTTCCCCTCAGCCCCTTCGCTGGGACCCGTTATCAATTTCACTTCATCGCCAAATTTTCGAACTAAGTCCAAGCAGTTAAAAAGTGTGTTCTCTTGCGCACCGCCAATGATCATTCGAGTTATCACGTGCATGATTCTCATGACAAAATATCGTTAGCCCCCTTTTCAGCGGCATTTGGCAAAGCGTATCGGAGTGTAAGTCCTGCCAAGATGCATGACGCTCCAACCCACGTCCACCAATGCGGTGGCTGATACGTTGGATCGCCGAACCGAGTCAAGTGAACCCAGACCGGCAATAGAAGTGGCTCTAGAAGTGCAAGAAGCGACGCGAGATGACTTGGCGTTGTTCGCAATCCACGAGCAAAAAGAAAATAGGGCAGTCCCATTTGAAACATTCCGAAACAAGCCAGCAATGGCCACATCATGCCAGTCGGCATGGCCACTCCATTCGACCAGACAACTGGCAACATGACCAAGGCGGTGGCGATATGGTTTAACGATATGAGCCAGGCGGACTCATGGGCATTCAATGCCCTGATGCTGCAGATAACGCCTGCATAGCACAAGCCTGAGCCTATAGCCAAGACCGGAGACCACCAACGGTGTCCTTCGTCACCTTGACCGTAGATAGATTCCATAGTCACAATGAAAAGCACACCTGCAATGCAAGTTGACAACATAAACCAATCCCGGAGGAATGTGCGTTCATGGAAAAACAGTACCGCTCCGAGCATTACCCAGGCCGGAGCGAGATTCTGCAACCAGATCGTGTTTGCGGGCGAACCGCTTACGATGGCGGTAAGATAGGTCCAATTCATCGCCACAAAGCAAATCGTCATCGGCACCATCGCCCAATGCAGTGTCGGTTTGCGAACCAGAGGAAGCAAAAGCAACAAAGAAAAGCATGCTCTCCAAAACGCGATGGCGGTCCCGCGTATCTCTACGGGCCAAGCATTGAGCAACTTTGTTTGGGTGAAAAATCCGCTGGTGCTCCAAAGCACTGCCGCCGCGATGACCAAGACAATGCCCTTGGTCGTCGCGCCAGTTCTAGATGTTTGGATAGGTAGTGCGGTATTTTCTGCGCTTGCCAAAGTGAAAGATTCTTGTCAGTCTAAAATCGGATGCAATTCGCAACCGTTTTGTACCAACGATTCACTTTTTGCGAAAGACGAAGGAACAGCGACTAGTTCGCTCGTTTGGCGGCAATTGGCTCCATGCGACCAACTTGAGGCTGTGCAACCGCGTAGCCTGAGGGCTGGTATTGCGTCGCCGTCGATGCGCCGTATTGAATTCCCATCGGCACTTCGTAGGAATCGCCGACTTGTTCGTATCCACCGTAGTTTACGTTGCCCGCGGAACCGCAGGTCGTGCAACCACTATTTGCAACAGGAGCCACCGCCGCCACATGACAGCCCGCGTCGCACGGTTCGCCAACATTGCTTACGCCTTGAAAGCGGTTATTCCATCGAGTTAGAAAGTTCGGTCTCCAGCCCTGTCCGCAAGTGCATCCAGCAAAAGCCAACAACAAGCTGGCCGAAATCAATGTCGTTCGTTTCATTTTATAAATCTCCCGTTGAACTTTGTTGTGGCTAGCGGCAAGGCTGCACATTTTCCCGCACAACTCTACGACCGGAATCCGGTTGTGCAAGCAAAGACGTAAAATTTTTCCAGATCGAAAAACTTTTCCTAACGCTCTGTATCTTATTTAGGTGTTACAGTTGTTCGCCAGCTAGAAAGTTCGAAAACGCTTTACGGTTGGCGATCTACAAATCGTCGAAGTTATGATTGTAACGGACGAGTTCATTGGCTTATTCGGGAAAGATTGTGGCATATGCTGCTGTCTAATAGTTTTACAAGAGCAATTGGTATCGAACTGAGTCGTCGGCTTGCAGGACCGTACTGCGTTCTAAGGCGAGTGGCATCATTGTTTATACCGGGAGAGAGAAGCTCCTGCCGAGCCAATGCCAAGCTCGGCAGGAGCCTCGCTCTCCCATTAGAACCCTTGTTAGGTAGTTTTCATCCTGCCGCTCGCCTTAATAGATCCAATCGACGCAATGAGTTGTTCGTTCTCGCGATTTATGTCGTGACGGTTCTTATGATCCTTTCGGCGTCACGAATCGTCCAAGGCGACGACGACGTTTGCATCGAGCCACAGTCGACGGCGATCAATGAGACTGCTGAGCGCTCAGAGATTTATGAAATTTCAACTCGCCACCTCTCGGATCGATTCCGCAGCATCAATTTCAATCAGCCCAATGTTGAAGTCAACAAATGGTTGGGAAACCATTGGTCGCGAACAACTGTAGAGGATGCTTTGCCTATCGGAGGTTCGGGCATGCTGACAGTCATCTACGTCCATGGGAATTTCATGGAACGAAACAATGCGTTGGAGAGAGTTCGCATTGTTAACGGATACCTCAAGTGTTACTCCGATCGGCCTTTCCGTCTCCTGATGCTTTCCTGGCCAAGTCAACGGGAAAAGAAGCCGCTTCGTGATGTTCTGTCGAACGCGGAATCAGCAGAGTGCCAATCTCTGTACATTGCTTGGATGCTCCAGCGGCTACGAAATGAATCCCAAGTTAGCTTACTCGGGTTCTCTTTCGGCGCTCGCGCAGTTACCGGAGGTCTCCACCTCGATGCGGGCGGGGTCATTCCTGGCTACGCTACAAGCCCAATGCCAACTCTAGACGCATCGCTAAAATATCGGCTCGGCCTAGTAGCACCAGCGCTGGATCGCAATCGGATTGAGCTGAATGG
>JANLUJ010000977.1:0-4756 GCA_031363425.1 Pirellula sp. | reverse complement strand
TCCTCGATGAGGCAGGCCGCGAATTGTGCGATGCTTCGTTTTTTTTCCCACTGTCCAGGATGTTTCTTGGTTTCAAACTGCTTCACAGCTGTCGTCGGCCCAGTGGAGTAGACGCCGCCATGCGTCCTTTTGGCTTCACCCAAATCCTCCAAAGCCTCAAGATCACGACGAATAGTGGACTCGCTTACCTCCATCGCATCCCTGAGATCCGGTATCGAAACGAAGCCGTGCTCGCGAATAAGTTCGCGAAGCTTGACTCGTCGGACAACCGATCCGTTCAGATGACTGGAAGGAATCATTAACGCATGACTGAAAAAAGACCGTCGGCTGACTGAAAAACGCCATGTTCCTTCAGTATGTGCGCACCTCATCAGAATTTCAACGGTTGAAGAAGGCTTTCTGACGACAATCAGCCATTTTATGACCATTCCTAACCTTTCTATGCGTTTTTTACGCCATTTTTCGGCGCATAATCGCTAAAACCTCGCAATCCGATGCCGCAAAACTGTCGTCGAAAGTCCACGTTGGGTTGATCGAACCATGTTGGTGTTTAGGCCGTAAAGGCCATCGAACAGCCGATCAATGCTGGATGAAGCCGGTGATTGCGGCTATTCTAAAGCAATCATTCCTATCTTTTGCAATCATTCCTATAGCTATCACTATTGCCAGTAAATACCCATGAGCGCATCCTTTCTAACCGCTGAAGCCGAAGACGTTAGCGAATCGACCAATTTTTCGACCATGGCGCTATTTGGGTTTTTTCTCGCGTTGGCGGGGATTTTTTCAATCCAATACATCCAAATGATGCCAATCGCAATCGTGGGTGCTTCGCTAGGTGCCGCTTCCTTGCTCCTTTCCAAGCGATTTAAGCTTGGCTTCGTATCTAAGACCATGGGATTTCTTGCGTTAGCAATCGGAGCGACGGCAACTTCCTATGGACTCTCCTACCGTTCCATCGAAACCAACTACGATCTGGAGCAAGCCAAAAAAATTGCAGAGACCTATCTTGAAAATTTGTCCAAGGACAACTTGGATCGTGTCTTCTTTCTCGTCGGCTTTCCCGCGGATGCCAGTGAGGGACCGTCAAGTGCGGATTCGGCCACCAAACGAGCCATGAATCGTCTTCGCGAAGATTTTGCGCATGTCGAAATCAGGGGACGCAAAGTAACCCCGAAGTGGGTATTTGTCGGAATCGAGTCCGAGCAGGCTGTCGATACAGGCCATACGTACAAACTCCTCTACAGGGACGAGGGACAATCCATACCACCTTCGTATTCTCTTTTCGTGCGGAAAAACTGTAGGAAATACGACAGGACGAAACCGACAGTAAACTGGTTCGTCGATAAGTTAGAAGCCGCCAAGAAGCCGTAGAAATGCGATCAGATGCCGAGAACCCTGATCAGTCTTGGTGCAAACCTCGGTAACGTTCGTGAATCGATGCACGCGGCAAAGCGTTTGCTCGCCGATTCGTTCGGCTCCACGAACTTAGTTATGAGCCAACTCTACCGAACTCCACCCATTGGCGGTCCAGATGGGCAAGGTGATTTCCTCAACGCTGTTGCGGCAATCGAAACGAATCGTTCGGTTTGGGAAGTCTGGGATACACTTAAATCCATTGAGTCCACCTTAGGGCGTCAGCGTCAATTGCGCTGGGAGGCAAGACGCATCGACGTTGACTTGTTGCTCTACGATCAACAGCGTGTCTGGACACCTCATCTCAAGGTTCCTCATCCACGCATGTGCATGCGAACCTTTGTTGTTGTCCCAGCCTTAGAGATCGTTGCAGATTGGATTGATCCGGTTACTGGCTGGAGTATTTCCAAACTCCATTTTCACTTGAAGAACTCTCAGAGCTGCATTTCAAGCATCCGCGTTATCTGCCAAGATGAGAGAAATCTATTGCGATTGAAACAGGAGTTTGAAATGTGCGACGATAATAAGCTAGTCCGAATCCGTTGGGAAACCGCAAACCCCAATCAGCTCACCCAGTCTTACGGCATGTCAAATAAATTAACCATTGCCGCGGTGGCGTCGCCCGACCCAACGATTGTGCTATGGGAGGATTGCAGCAAGCCTTGGGTTCATGCTTTGAACATGGACACAGCGATTTCAATGGATGAAAGAGAGCTGCGTTGCATCCAAGGCCCACGGTACTTGATGCCAATCGACGACGCGAAATGGGCCGTTCATGAAATCCTCGCAGCGGATCGAGCCATGCAATGCTCTGTCGAAGTAGCCGAAGGATTCTAGTTCCAATGGAAGACACGGTGACAGCAACACAACAAATCGGAATTTGGAAACCATCTTCACACATTCCGGCGCTCGATGGAGTTCGAGGACTAGCTATTCTCAGCGTTACGTTGTATCGATTTGGGAACGAGACTATTCATGAAGGCATAACAACTGGCCTTATGGCCAAGATTTTTGAAGCTGCGGAATCCGGCGTCGATCTCTTTTTTGTCCTATCGGGATTTTTAATAACTGGGGTTCTGCTCGATGCAAAAACGAAACCTAACTTTTTCAAGACTTTCTTTGTTCGAAGGTCGCTTCGGATTTTCCCTCTCTATTTCACGTCCCTGGTCATTTTCCTTTTTATTGTTCCTTTCGCTTTGAGGGGCAAGCAGCCATTTCCGGAGGCCTATGCAAATCAAGCTTATCTATGGACTTATCTCACGAACATCAGAATGAGTGTCAGTAATTCGTGGTGCTTCGGGTATCTGGGGCATTTTTGGTCTCTGGCAGTCGAAGAGCATTTTTACCTCGCTTGGCCATTTGTCGTGTATTTGCATTCTGTCAAACAAGTATTTAAGTTCTCCATTCTGCTCGCAATACTTTCCGTGTTGTCTCGTCTCGTTTTTTCTCTTTGTTACGACAACGAGGTCGCGCTGCTTTCATTTACGGGATTCCGATGTGAGGGTCTACTTTTCGGTGGAGCAATCGCGGCGAAGCTTCGCATGGGCGAATCAGCACCATCCTTTCGATGGGGAGCCTTGGTCGGGCTCGTGTCATGTGGATTTTTTTCGCTCGTGATAGCCTTAAATGGAAGCCGACTACCCATTTCCCTGCACACGTTTATCTCTCTTTTTTGCGCATCGCTTTTGTCGTTGTTATTGACTGCCAATCGCGATAGCTGGCTCGCGTTTGTTTTCGAACTCCCGTTCTTACGTTTTCTTGGGAAATATAGTTATGCCATGTACGTATTCCAAAGTCCCATCATCCCCGTCACGGCAAATTGGATTTCCCTATCCATTCTGACCAAGTACATTGGAAATGCACAGGCAGCTAGCGCCAGCTACGTCGTCATTATGTTTTCGATTACTCTGGTACTCGCAATACTAAGTTGGTATGCCTTGGAAAGGCCCATTCTTCGATTGCGTTCTAATTCGGAACTCAATAAAAGCCCAGAAACGCTGTGATGCTAGTAGACCAAGCGTTGGTAGCCAAAAAGCCCGGACGAACCGCAGCACAAGGCATGCGGGATTCCAAAATACCGCAGGCTTGCCCTGCTGGATTCTTCTGCTTTCAGGCTACATGCAAGCAGACCCGCCTCGCTTGCGAAACCATTTCGCAAGATCCTTCGGAAGAACGTGCCATGGTTCGGCGTGGTCTTGTATCCATTTCAGGAAATCTCGATATATCGCCAATCGAGTTGGACTATCGAGATAATCTGGATGGGTCAACATGAGCGCCATTCCATGGTGACGTTGGATGAAGTCCAGTTTGTCTCGCCAGATGCGGTCGCTGGTCTCGCCAAGCGAAACAAAGAGTGTGTGGTCCTGAGGCATCGTGTAAGGTAGCTCAACTATTTTCCCGAACGCAAATGGCCAGATCCCTCCAACGCCGCCGGGCATGGGCTGGTATGGGTCGACGTCGAAGCAAGAGGCATCGTATTCGACATTCAGTTGTTGCATCCATCGTAAATTGCGGTGTACCATCGGAGAACGAAACCCTACTGCGCCCAGTCTTTCGATCGCCTGATTGATCATCGGGACGCGAGAATCGAACATCGCTTTGCTCTCAAACAGCCGACCATCATGGTTGTAACCATGAACTCCGATCTCGTGCCCATTTTGCTTGAGGCTGTCAATCAATCCGTCGTCGATCTTGTATTTGTAAGGTACTATATTCCAACTGGAACGAAATCCTAAGGACTGTTCCAATTCGGCGAGTTTTGGAATGAGTGAAAAACCATGCGCTGCCTCGACGTCGTGCGTCAGGACCAAAGCAAAGTCGGTACTCTGAGGCCAAGGTGAAGTCGGTGGCTGGCCAATCGACTTCGTGAACTCATTCAAAGCTCCGGGAATGTACCAATTGTCACTGGATGGAAGAGTTCTATTTCGAGTCTTCTGGAAAAAGTGTCGAATGACATCTGGAATCAGCGGGCGCATCCGATAGTAAATTCGAAACGATGTCGAAAGTTTTGCGTCGAGCAAATCCCGTTCGAGTCCGTTCCTAAGGATGTCGCTTAGCGGACCATCAAAGCAAAACTGGCTCTCGAATGCAGGCACCGAGATACAGGGGGCCTTTGAGTGACTCGACGCATTGCTAACAGGTTGCAAATCTCCCCTGGTTCGGCTAGCGAAAAGGTCATCGTAAACTTGAACAAGGATTGATCGTTGACGCGACCATGAAAGCGACTGCTCGATGCGTTGTCGCCCTATCTTCCCCATCCGTTCACGTAGTTCAGGATCATCGGCGAGTTTCAAGATCAACTCAGCAAACTCTTCGATGTTGTTCTTTTCAGCGTAGAGCGCTG
>JANLUJ010000970.1:0-13612 GCA_031363425.1 Pirellula sp. | reverse complement strand
TGAGACTGCCTGGGGTCCGGTGGTGGAGCTTCGCTTACCACCGGCAATTGACTAAGATCCTTTTATGGATCTCGTCGCACAAGGAATCACCTCGCACATTCCTGAGCACATTGCGATTCCAACTTCATAGACAAGATAAACGTCACTCTCCTCGCTCCGGTCACCCAAACCGGAGCGCTTTGGCGGCTAGATTATGTTTGGACAAGACTATGTTCCGCCAATCGCTTCGGTTGCGCACGCTCTCTCGGTTGTCCATGTCGGTCGGCGTCTTTTTCGCCATGTTTGAGACCTTTAGTCAACGCACTGGTTGTACTTCGTTCAATATTGCAAAATCGCTTAGTTTTCAACTGCCTCTTACCGTCCGTTTCGGTTGCTTGAAATTGACGTCCAATTTGTTGGTGATCCATACTCATTCAAGCGTTGAATGGTTATGTCACTTGGTCATTTCGCGTTTCATGTACTGGACGACTTCGCCATAGTCGCTCCCCGCGATTGCCTCGACGGTCGTGTGGACAATATCCTCGAGTTGCCCTAACTTGCTACTCCATCTTCCGTCAGGCAGTTGGCGTGCGGCGTGCGTGATTGTACTTGATGGTTCGCGGACTAGTAATCTCATGGTTGTCTTTCGTCAGATGAGGAAACAGAACAAAGAGATTCATTTCGGCAATAGACCGTTTTGCTTGCCCCAAAGGATCCATGCTCGTGCCGACGCTTCCATATCTCCAGCCTCATTTTTGGTCACAGGGTTTTCACCCGTAATCGCTTCCAACGCCCAGAACCAATGATCGGGCTCATTTTCCAGCTCAGACAAAATGAGTGGAATGACCTGCGGTCCCATCCCAATGATCATCTGATAGGGAAAAGCCAAGGAAATCTGTGCGGTATTGGATAAATGCCGTGTTTTCGATTTCCAAGATTCCTTGAGTTCGCGGAAACGCTCTTGAATCGCACCCGCATTTGGAAAATGCTAGCGAATTGCATAGCTGGCGGAAATAGGAAAATATGACGACCGATTTGAATTCCCGATCGCTTCGTGATACACGATCCGGGTAAGCGAGAAATCGCTGGTCGTCATGCTTTATGCAAACGTAATCGTCCGGTAAATCGAGGGTCGATAGACTCTCGGCTAAGGGCGATACGCTGACGTGAAACGATTGGAGTGGCAGGCCCCGGTAAACCGATGCTTCATCAGCTTGGCTAAGGGGTTGGGCAAGTTCGCTACTTGCCCCGTATCTGCTGCTCTTCGAGCGAGTCAAGTTGTTGGGGAAGTTGGGCTAGCTTGCGCGTCGTGCTACTGCCGTCGATCGAAGTCGAAGGCCTTGTTTGCCTAAACTTGTCGCAATAAACCTTTGTTTGCAGTTTCCTTTTCAGTTTGCATCCCTGAAACTTTACCCTCCTGCAAATTCTTTGAAGATCCATTTCTATAACCGGAGCGAATCCGTTCATGGCAAGTACTTCTTCCAATGAAAATGACTTCACGGAAACCCCCGCCGGCGCGCGAGTCTTGATTTTAGGCGCGATCCTGCTTTTGGGCGGATTGGCTTGGTTTCTACGCGACAGCATCGGTGGGCGGGGTCAAGCGTTCTTTGGAGTGCTGTTTTTCCTTGGCCTAGCGGCCGCGTTCTCCGACGACTTGTACAAAGTGAATTGGAGAACGATTGCAACGGGACTTGGACTGCAGTTCTTGTTGGGTGTATTGATACTCAAAGTGGACGCCGTCTATTCCGGATTTGAGTTGATGGGAACGATGGTGGCCAAGTTCCTTGACTTTGCCAACATGGGTTCGGAGTTTGTTTTTGGGCCGCTCGCTAAGCATTCGCAATCGGAAAACGCATTCGGTGTTGGAAATGGATTCATCTTTGCAGTGCGGGCACTACCGACCGTAATCTTTGTTTCGGCTGTTTTTACTGTGATGTACCATCTAAGAATTCTGCAAGCAATTGTTTGGTTCTTTGCCAAGGCCATGCTGTTGGTTTTCGGAAGCAAAGGAGTGAGCGGTGCGGAGACACTTGCGGCAACGGCCAACGTCTTTATGGGACAAACGGAGGCTCCACTGATCATCAAACCCTACGTCGCTACGATGACAAGGTCAGAGCTGTTGGCGCTCATGATCGGTGGCATGGCAACTGTCTCTGGAGGCATCATGGCTGTCTTCATTGGAATGGGTGCTGACCCTGTTGCGATTCTGGCCACCAGTGTCATGGCTGCCCCTTGTGGACTATACCTTTCCAAGTTATTGATTCCCGAAACCATGGACCCCGTGACGCGAGGTGAGATCAGGATTGCAGACGAGCGGACACACACCAACGTCGTGGATGCTGCCGCAGGAGGCGCCTCGGACGGAATGATGTTGGTGATCAACATTATTGCCATGCTAATTGCTTTCATCGCTGGTATCGCATTGATCAATCACCTTCTGATGATGAGCGGTCACGGAATCAACTACCTGGTCGCGAGAGCTGGATTCGCTATTCAACTCCCAAGTCTTTCGTTGGAATTGATTTTTTCGAAAATCTTCTCACCGATCGCATTCCTAACTGGTGTTTCGGCAGAGGATGCACCGCGGATCGGAGAATTGCTTGGCAAGAAACTAGTCCTGAATGAATTTGTGGCATTCACTGACTTAACCAATTTGAATACGGTAAAAGAAAACGACAAGTTTGTGGCCGTAAAAGGGATCCAGGAGCGATCGTATCGACTGGCTGTGTATGCATTGACCGGCTTTGCGAATTTTTCGTCGATCGGAATTCAACTCGGGGGTATTGGGGCGATGGCTCCAAGTCGCCGATCCGATCTTGCTAGTCTGGGAATGCGGGCGCTGCTTGGCGGCTTCCTAGCAACCTTGATCAATGCTGCGATCGCTGGGATTTTGATGAATTGACGGGCCCTATTGTGTACGAAAGGTTTGTCCAGCCATGTGCTTTGTGTTAATGTATGTTTAGTGCTTGACCTCAAATCCACCAACAAGGTCCATCCAACTAAGAACGAGTTCCACCGCACCAATGCAACGTATAGTCCCATTGAAAAATTCTTTTTCATGTTTGCCGTTGGTTTGTTTGAACACCATTATGGTGATTTGGAGCGTCGGCCAGCTGACCACATCTACTTTGAAGGCGGATGAAACGGACTTCGTGGCAATTCAATCCCTGATGGACAATCACTGTCAGGAATGCCACACGGGCCCAAAGCCATCCGGTGATTTCTCAATCGAAAAACTTAAGCCAGGTCGCGAATCGATTGAAGAGTCGTTTTCAAGCGGCGATTGGGAACGGATGCTTCGGCGATTGCGGGCAGGTCAAATGCCGCCGCCAGACGCGATTCGACCAACGGAAGTCGAATTGAACAAAGCCACGAGTGCGATAGAGGGGTGGCTTGAAACAGAAAGCCAGTTTCATCCGTATGCCGGCCGCACCGATTCACTTCGCAGATTGAATCGAACTGAATACCAGAATGCAATACGCGATCTGCTGGCGTTGGACATCGATGCCAGTACACTGCTGCCAAAGGACGAATCAAGTCAAGGCTTTGACAACATCACAGTTGGTGAGCTTTCTCCAACATTACTGAATCGCTATTTGAGTTCAGCCCAATCGATAAGTCGCATTGCTCTCGGCGGCGAGGGAATTGGGCCGATGGGAATCAATGTGCGGGTTCCGGCGGATAGAACTCAAGAAGCACATGTCGATGGCCTACCGCTTGGAACCAGAGGTGGTGTACTCATCGAGCATGCTTTCCCTCGTGATGGGATCTATGAGGTCCAGCTGCGATTGGCTCGTGACCGTGATGAACGAGTCGAGGGGCTCAACGAGCAACATTCAATTGACCTGCTCATAGATAGAGAGCAGAAACACCGATTCACGGTCAGCCCACCCCCAGACTCCGATGACTTCACCCTTGTTGATTCGCACTTGAAAACGCGAATCCAAGTGTCGGCAGGTCGCCATGTCGTCGGTGTCGCCTTTGTTCAGGCCGGATCGTCCTTGATTGAAACGAAGCGACAGCCATTCGATGTGGCTTACAATCGACATCGACACCCGCGTATCAATCCGGCTCTTTTTGAACTATCAATCGTTGGCCCTTTTGATTCCAGTACCCCTGGCAATTCGCAAAGTCGTCAAGCTATCTTCGGGAAAGATGAGCCAGATGCGACCGCTCTGTTGAGTCCTCGTGAAACAGCTCAACTTATCTTAGGTCGCTTGGCTCGTATGGCTTTCCGACGCCCGATCTGCGAAGAGGACCTTGAGTCGGCAATGTGGTTTTTCGACGAAGCGTTTCGCGAAAGCGGCTTCGATGCCGGTCTTGAATCTGCATTAACATCGCTATTCGTAAATCCTAACTTCTTGTTCAGGATCGAACTGCCCTCCACCGGCGTTAATGCCGGCGAGACTTACGCGATCAGCGATATTGAATTGGCATCGCGACTATCCTTTTTCCTTTGGAGCAGCATACCCGACGATCGACTTCTGACCCTTGCACAAGCCCGCACGCTTCACCAACCCGACGTCCTGACGGCCGAAGTTGAGCGAATGCTCAAGGACCAAAGATCGAAGACATTGGTCACCAATTTCGCATCGCAGTGGCTCTATCTCCGAAACCTCGAGTCCATCACGCCTGACCTAAGGCTGTATCCGGACTTCGATGACAACCTGCGGCATGCATTTCGCAGCGAGACTGAATTGTTGGTCGAGGATGTCATTGCCAACGATCGTAACGTGTTGGGTTTGATTCGCTCGAATTTTACATTCTTAAACCAACGGCTCGCCAAGCACTATGCAATCCCGAATGTAACTGGAAGCCATTTCCGAAAAGTCCTGTTGCCTTCCAACAGCGAACGCGGTGGTATTTTACGCCACGGTAGTATCTTGACCGTCACGTCCTACGCAACCCGCACATCACCAACCATCCGCGGCAACTGGATTTTAGAGAACGTCATAGGGACGCCTCCCCCGCCACCGCCAGCAAACATTCCTGCCCTCAAGGAAAAACAAGATACCCAGGGAAAATCGTTGCGAGAACGGCTCGCGATGCATCGTTCGGACGCAGCCTGCGCTTCGTGCCATAATTTGATGGACCCTGTTGGCTTTTCACTCGATAATTACGATGCCTTAGGGCGGTGGCGGAAATTTGATGACGGGCTACCAATCGACACAATTGGAACGATGCCTGACGGTTCCACCGTACGCGATGTCGCATCGCTCGAGGATAGTATTATCAAACGCCCGAAGGTATTCGTTGGTACTATGACAGAGAAGTTGCTCACCTTTGCACTCGGACGAGGAGTCGGGTTTCGCGATGGCCCCGAAGTACGAAAAATTGTAGATTATGCTGCAGATCATGACTATCGATTTTCCTCGATCGTCCATGGAATTGTATTAAGTAAGCCGTTCTTGATGAGGGATTCAGAATGACCATCTTCAAAAAATCACTTTCACGCAGAACCCTGTTGCGGGGAACCGGAGCAACGTTGGCCTTGCCATTGCTCGACGCAATGATCCCTGCCATGACCGCAACTGCCGCGACACCTGGAGCAAGCCAGCAGTTGCGTCGAATTGGGTACATTTATATTCCCATGGGTTGTAACCCAAAGGAATGGATCCCAACAGACAAAACTCTTGACCAACTGCCGTCAAGCCTTTCACCACTTGAAGAGATCAAGGATCAGGTAAGCGTTATCAGTGGCTTGGATCTTCAGAATGCCTATCCCGGTTCGCATGCGACTTCCAACTCCGCATTTCTGAGCGCCGCCAGAGCCAAATTGACCGAAAGCACCGACTATTATCTTGGAACAACCGTTGACCAAATTGCGGCAAAGCAAATTGGCCAGTCAACGCCCCTCCCGTCGTTGGAACTGTCGATGGATTTGCTCTCAACGGTTGGGCAATGCGACAATGGCTATGCGTGTGTCTATCAAAATAATTTGTCGTGGTCCACGCCGAGCAATCCACTTCCCGCCGAAGCCCATCCGCGTCTTGTGTTTGAGAGTCTATTCGGCGAGGGAGGTACACCCGACCAACGTAGAGCTGCGTTGAAAAAAAGAGCGAGCCTCCTCGACTCGGTAACCAAAGAAATCAAGCGACTGAAGTTGCAAGTCAGTCCATCGGATCGAAATAAGATCGATGGCTACCTCGAGAATGTTCGCGACGTCGAGAGGCGAATTCAGCAAGCCGAGGCTGCGGTAAAGGACAATCCGTTGCCGGATCTCGATCGACCGATTGGAGTGCCTGTTGCGTATGCCGATCATGCTCGATTGATGTTCGACCTGCAGTTACTGGCCTTCCAAGGGGACATAACGCGGGTGACTACTTTTCAACTCGCTCGCGAAGCCAGCAATCGGACTTATCCTGAGATAGGTGTGCCAGATCCGCATCACCCAATAACGCATCATGCAAAGGACCCTGAAAAACTAGCCAAGATCGCCAAAATCAATCAATTTCACGTGGCGTTATTTGCGGAGTTCTTGAAAAAAATGAAAGCGACGCAGGAAGGCGATGGAAATCTGCTGGACCATTCGCTATTTCTTTACGGTAGCGGGATGGGTGACTCGGACACGCATGATCATTCCAATCTTCCAATTCTTGTTGCAGGCGGGGCCGCTGGTAAAATGCGAGGCGGCAGGCACATCCAATTCGAAAATCCAACTCCCCTTTCCAACTTGCACCTTACGTTGCTCAATAAAGTTGGCGTGCCATTAGAGACGTTTTCGGATAGCAATGGCCGCATTGAGGACCTGTTCGATCCTGTCACCCTCTAAGCCCGAATCGACTACCATCCATAATGCAAGGTTCAGTAGCCTCATTTTTGTTATCTGCGATCCTGTTTTTTTTCATTGTTCAGGCTGTTTCTGGTGCTGAAGCGGTTCTCGCAAATGCCATCGAAAAACGCGATTGGAGTGTTGCTGAGAGACTTCTAAGTGATCGAGAGCAAGTTGGTTTGACGCAAGCCGATGGAATGACGGCCTTGCATTGGGCTGTCTTTCATAAGCGTTCTGAGTTAGTACGGCAACTGATTGCGGCTGGGGCTTTGGTAGATGCTTTAACTCGTTATGGTGTCACGCCGCTTTCAATCGGTTGTATGCAGGGGGACGCGGCCTCTGTTCGTTTGTTAGCAACCGCAGGTGCGGATGTGAATCGATCTATGCCTGGTGGCGAGACACCGCTCATGACCTCGTCGCGCAACGGAAATGCCGAAGTGCTTAGAGTCCTATTGAAACATGGGGCTGAGATGGATGCGATCGAGCGGAAGGGCCAAACAGCTTTGATGTGGGCCGCGGCGGAAGGGAACGCGGATGCTGTCCAAGTTCTCATCGACGCCGGTGCGGACCTAAAGCGAGAATTAAAGTCGGGCTTTAACGCGATCATGTTTGCGGCACGCGAGGGAAGAATCGATGTTGTACGAAGATTACTGGATGCTGGCGTGGACGTTAACGAAGTCATGGGAAAAGACAAAGCAGGCAGAAAACCTCGGCCGGGTACTTCTGCGTTAATGTTGGCCGTAGAAAGTGGTCACTTCGAATTGGCTCTCTATTTGGTGGAGAGGGGCGCCGATCCAAACGACCAGCGGAGCGAGTACACACCACTACATGCACTCACCTGGGTTCGTAAACCCGCTAGCGGCGATGGAATCGATGGCGATCCTTCTCCCCGCGGTTCGGGGAACGTTACAAGTCTCGATTTTGTCCGAAGGATGGTTCAGGCGGGTGCAAACGTGAATGCACAGCTTCAACGAGGGCCCGCCGGTAAAGCCAAATTGAATATGAAGGGATCGACCCCCTTTCTGCTTGCTTGCAAGACGGCAGATCTACCGATGATCAAGGTGCTAATCGAGTTGGGGGCAGATCCCACATTGGTCAACGTCGACGAATGTACTCCGTTGTTAGCGGCATCGGGCATTGGAACAACTTCTGTCGGAGAAGAGCCAGGCACCGAATCCGAAGTGATCGAAACCATCGAGTTCCTGCTAGCCCTGGGCGCTGATGTCAACGCCGTCGACAAAAACATGGAATCGGTCATGCATGGGGCTGCGTATCGCTCCCATCCTAAAGTCGCGGAATTGCTTGCGCAGCATGGTGCCTTGCCCTCTGTTTGGAATCATCAAAACAAACACAAGTGGACTCCCATGAATATTGCCCAGGGGAGCCGACCAGGGAGTGTCAAGCCAGATCCAGCAATGATGGCAGTGCTTGAGAAACTATTGAAATCAAACTGAAACCATCGAACTACGCTTCGCATTTTTGTAGCTTGGCCAAGGGGCAAGGCAAGGGACTCTAAACGGCTGGCCCGTTTGGATTAACACAGTTATGATGCTCTTCGATGCGCTGTATCCGAGCTGTTGGACCTATGGCAGCAGCTTCAAAGAATGAAGAACGAGACAAAATCGATGGGTAGAAGTTTCGAAGTTCGCAAAGCGTCCATGGCGAAAACGGCTGGACAAAAAACCAAGGTGTATTCCAAGTATGGCAAAATGCTGTATGTGCTTGCCAAGAATACGGGCGCGGAACCCGCGACGAATCCGACCTTGCGGAGTTTGATTGAGAAAGCGAAACGCGAGCAAGTGCCTACGCATGTCATTGAAAAGGCGTTAGAAAAAGCCAGCGGCAGTGGAGGCGAAGACTTTGTACATGCTCGTTACGAAGGATTCGGTCCCGGCGGCTGCTCGGTCATTATTGATTGCTTAACGGACAATAACAATCGCACGATTACGGATGTCCGAAACTGCTTCACCAAGACAGGTTCGAAAATGGGGCCGCCTGGGTCTGTCGCACATCTATTTGACCACCTCGCGATCTTGTCCTTCAAGGGGGACAACGGCGATTTTGTGCTCGAAGCAATGTTGGCGGCCGAGGTTGATGTCAGCGATGTCGAGTGCGAAAACGGCCAAGTGACGCTTTTCGCCCCAGCCACCGAGTTCTATAAAGCCAAAAATGCACTCTTGGAGGTTCTTCCTGACATTAACTTGCTAGTCGATGAAATCGCATTTGTACCACAGGCTCAAACAGCAATCAGCAACGACGAGCTCCCTATGTTTGAGAAGTTCCTCAATATGCTAAACGACTGCGACGACGTGCAGGACATCTATCACAACGCCAAGCTACCCGGCTAACTTCGTGATCATTTCTTCATTTCGAAAGGATATTCGAGCGACCACAGTCGACCAAACATCGCCCCGCAATCGCCGACCTCCCGATCAGCATCCGGCACTCGAGTGATTCGCGATTGCTAAGCGTAACTTCGATAGACCAATGAAAGCCTGCAATATAGAGAATTGTTTCTATGACGGGACGTGATTCAATGTGACCATTCGAAGAGCGGATATTGCGATACTCGATGAGCTTTGCATTGCAATGATAAGGGGTCTCTTCACGGTCATGATCGCCCATGATAAAGAATCTAACCCAAGTATCTGTTCCCCGCTTGAATTCCTCGATGCGTTCAGCGTGCAGAGAGGACATAGTCGCACCCGAATCGAATTTTGCGTGAAGTCGGTCAACCCCGAACTCTGGTAGTGCGATCCATTCTCGCCATCCAACTAGGAGGAGATCGTCGCAATCCTGGGTTAACATTGGTTGTTCGCGACGATCTAAATAGTTGAGTACGGGCCGCATCAGGATCCTAAAACTCACGATGGAACAGGCTTGCCGATTTCTCTCAGCAAATCCATTGTAAACAGTCCAGAGCTGTGCCCATCGGAAAAATTGATGTTGTAAGCATAATTTCCTACTGGCTGCATTTGAGTTACAACCAAAGGAACAGTTTCCGCCGCGGACAGAACCTGGAGAAGTCCCTTAGGTTTTGAGGCCTCCGCTCGTTTTTTCTCTCGGCAAGTCGCACACGGGCAGGCGCTTCGTAAAACACCAAACGGATAATTCAGCGTTTCACCATCGCTCCATGTAATTTCGACGGAGCGATTTTGAGTGAGTTTTAGCGCGGTCGGCTGAAGGTCCATAGGTTTTTCAATCAAACTTACGGCGCGATGATTTGTCGATGGTCGGGAAGTCACTTGGTACCGTTGAATCGACGACAGCGCCGGTCGCTGCCCAATCGGTTCCTCGAAGAAGCACTGTAATGAAACCAACACATTCCATGGAATAGTCTTCATGGCCCATGGGGGTATGGAAAACTCGACCTTTGCCGTAGTCTACGGTCATAATCATCGGTTCATGTCGATCGGTCCCGCCTTTGTCTTTGGATGAAAACGATGTCGCCAAAATCCTCATGTTCTGAGCTGGGCCGCGTAACCGATCGTAAAGTTCATCTTTAGTATGAAGCCAAGTCTTGGGAAGTCCCTTCGTGATTGGATGTTCGGCATCTCGCACGACGAGCGAAAATTCATGCTGCGATCCATGGCTCCCGCCTTTGCCCGGCGAAGGGTCCACGATCATCTTTTCTTTTTCATTGAAATAAACGTAGGGGCCACTCTTCTCATTGCGATTTCCCCATCCGCCTAGGCCGATCATGTTGTTGTACTGTTCCCAGTCACCAAAGCTGTTGTCGGCAGCGTGAAGAATTACAAGCCCGCCACCTTCGGAAACGAACTTCTCAAAGGCAACGTTCGTTTCGGCAGGCCAAGGCGCGGCTCCGTGACCAAAATTGTTGATCACGACTTTGTACTTAGAGAAGTCTGGTTTGAAGTCAGGGTCGTGAATTCCGCTCTTCTTTGCTTCGCGAGTGACACCATCGTTAAGCGGGTATTTGTTCAGAAGATCGTCCCCTTGCCAAGTATACTTCGTTCGGGCTATGTCAACGGAGTACCGCTTTGTATCCTCCAGGTACTTCTTTATCATCATGGTCGTCTTAGGCCAAGCGCTATGGTTGTTTTGCCCATCGATGATTAAGGCCCGAATTGGCGCAGATGTTTGAGCATGGCAAATGCTGCAAACAAGTAAAAGCAAAGCGATAGAAGTACCGAGTGCTCGAAGCATGTTGATGACTCCGGTGGTGAGGGTCGGGGACGAAATACGAGAGGTATTGTCGTCCCCAAAGCCGAAATTGTCCACCGGTCAACACGCGAAGGGAGATTTAAGTCTTTTACTTCTTATCCTACCGCTTTAGCTTGGTCGAGCGGACCGCGTTGCCAGATTGAGCCGCTTTCTTTCTCTCCGCCGTAAAATCCCACCATGGCTTCGCAGGACCACCCTTAACGAAGCTGACCACGGAAAGAAATACATCAATGACACAAGGGTCGTGTCTAACGTTTGTTAGCTTGCAGAGTCGATTGTACATTTCGTACGCATCCATTTCAGACAAGTCTTCGGGACGATTAATTCCGAGAAGATGCAGATCTGCTGCAGTTGCGGGGCCGACGTTGGGCAAGTCCAAAAGAGACTTAACCATTTCTCGATTCACCTTGGTTGGATTCACTAACGACGTTCACCTTTAATGCTAGTTGCTAGATATCGAGTCGATTCTTCCTCGAGAAGATCAGTATCGCTTCCCTTGCTCTTGACTTCGACGCGGAATCGGTGAACGCCAGGTTTGGCGGCTTCGGCGTGAATACGCAAAACCAGCTTGTCGTTCGCGGCAATACTTGGAATCAAGTTAAATATCGCTTGTCCGGGAACAATACGTCCCGTGTGTCCATCCAAGCGGACGGGTTCTATCCCATCCGAGAATTGCGCGATGACTTCAACATCGTTTGCATTCTTTCTGCCACGATTCGCGATCACAATCTCGTAGACCACCGGTTGCCCCACCGGAGCCGGGGCGACCGGATCTACTACGGTAAGATGCAAATCAGCTATAGCATCGATGTTGGTTTTAAACTCCGCTTTCACTTCAACCGCAGAACTACATTCACCGGTAAAGACAAGTTGATTGTCACCGATGCTTGACATGGTCAAACGGAGAGGAACCGTAAGCTTCTCCCGTGGTTCGATCTTTTTTATTTCCCAATTGACACTATCGCCTTTACGCGACGCGCCCTGAGGCATTGAAACAACATCAGCTCCCGGGGGCAATTTGATCGTGCAATAAGTCCCAGCAGCTGGTATCGACCCGGTGTTGGTAATCTCTAGTTCGTAATCAATGACACTGCCTTGATAAAACTCTGCCGGACCAAACCAAGTTGCGACAAGTTCGGATTGCCGAACTTGAATATCGATTGCGCTCCGAACTTCTAGCTTGGAAATAGTGCTCGCAGCGGTAGCGACGATTGGCAATTTCCCTGACTGTTGAAATGTCAGTTCTACCTCGACAATTCTTTCACTGCCTGCGGCGACATCTCCAATTTCCGATTGATTACTTCCGTATGGTTCTGCGGTTACAGCGACCGCGACTGCCCTTACGTCGGCATTTCCAGGATTTCGAACGCGTATGCGGTACATTTGAGGCTTCCCGAAAATAACTTCGGTTGGTCCTTCGAGCGCAATTGCTAATTGCGGCTGCTGAACTTCAACTTTCATTTCCTCATTTTGGGGTAGTAACGTCCATTCGATTCCTAACGCGAAGTGCTCTGCCTTGAGTGTTCTGAGCATGAGTTTTGCTATCCTTGAGCCTCCCGCAGGAATCGGCCCTAGTTCCCAGATAACTGTATTTCCATCTTGATCGTTATCTGGGTGCGCTGCTCCCTCGGTAACCGAAACATCACCAATGTTCACATGGGTAGGAACTGCCACTCGAACGATCAATCCGTTAAGCGTTTCTGTCCCTTCATTTTTTGCGGTGACTTCGTAACTGCCTTGATCGTCAACCAAGATCGAACTTGGTCCGTTCACTGTAACCTTTACGCCTGGAACGCTCGATTCTCGATGAAGCTGAGGCGCAACGATAGCGGTCGAAACTTTGTTGGAAGTATTCAATTCTGGAGTCTTATCCGCAGGATCCTTTTTGACCGTCGAATCCGGCTTTACCAAATTCGCAGTGCCAGATCTCGCGATTCTTGGGACTTCATTTGACAGTGTTTCACTGTTCGCCACCGACTTTTGATTCACGGGACTGGCGACTTTGTTTCCGGCGGACGAGTTGATGAGATTGCCTTTGGGTTTTTCGGAGGTCAGCCCCAAATCAACTAGACTCTTCGTTTCGCTTTGTTTTCCGTTTCGCGATTTGACATCGGAATGATTCGAATCCAATCGCGCAGGTGTTGCAATGCGAGCGGTCGTTTCTGACCCAGCAGTGTCCATAGCGGTCCTGCGAGAGGTTGAATTCGATTCGATCGCGATTTCATTAATATTGCTTTTCGAATTCCCCGCCACGACTGGTTTCGAGTTGGTCGACTTTGAATACACGTTGAGCGGAACCGAGACGGATTCCTTCATCGATTCAGGCCGCACGATTGGAGCCAGCTTTGTTGAGAGGGCGGAGCTATTTGGATTTGGAACGAATTGATTCGGTGCGATTTGCTGAATGCGAAGATCGACCGTGTCGCGTTCGATGCGTTCTTGAACCCTTGGTAAACTTCGAAACGGTTCCCGCGGAGCGCGCCACTGAGTTATCGTTGGTGGGATAACTTCTTCTTGGTCTTCTACCATTTCTGTTTCCGTTGTGCCGCGAAATGCCCTCGAGAAGGATTTCAGAGGAACGAGGAAGCCAGACCGCACGGGCCTTCCGGCAGTAGGACTTGCAGGAACTTTGGGCTTCGGTTTTTCCGCTTTGGAAGTCGAGGCTCCGAAGAGTCG
>JANLUJ010000968.1:0-1480 GCA_031363425.1 Pirellula sp. | reverse complement strand
TGACCGCAAAAGCTCCAGATGAGCGGACTTTGGCATTGTCCAAAGTATTGATCTTGAATCTGTTTTCCCTTGCTCAAGGTCAATACTTTGGACAATGCCAAAGTATTGACCTTGAGCAAGCGAAGATCTTGAATCTGTTTTCCCTTGCTCAAGGTCAATACTTTGGACAATGCCAAAGTCCGCTCATCTGGAGCTTTTGCGGTCAAAGATTTCGTTAGTCCGGCTAGGGCCCCCTGTTCGATTGCCAACTCCAACGCTTGCACCGATTGCGTATTCTCGCCCCAGGTTGCTGCCAGATCGACAAGCCGATCTGCCATGCCTGTAACCTTCAGTTTCTGAATGATCTTGAGTAACGATGGATCGTTCTTGAGCGTGCCAAGATGACGCTGAACCGCTTGCATCAGCTTGGGATCGGCATGGATGTCAATATTGTCTAAACGCATTAGTGTTTCGACAACGATGGTGTCTCGCCTAGCTTGTTCGTTGTCAGGGTTCGCGGCCACAGCACATTGCAACAAGAAACAGGCAGAAAGGGAAGCTAGTCCGATAGAAGTTGTGTGGAACATGATCAATATGTAGGTAAGGAAAGAAAATTCTTTTTAGAAAAACAAGTCGCCTATTCGGCGGGGACCGCCATGCAACAAAGTAGAACAGTTGTCCCAACTGTTCCCGCCCTGCGTCCCTACCTCTGAAGACTCAGCGATGAATCGCTGAATCTTCTTTGCCCACGTGGATGTGCGACACAGTCCGATATTGTACTGACTTCAGAACAATTGAGACAATTGTTCTACTCTACTTGACGCTCGCCAAATCCAACAATGTTCGTAGGGCCTTCTGACGTGCATCTGCATCTTGCAAATCAAGAGCTCGAAACATGGCCGGGATGTCGGATGCATTGAGCTTCGGGCTTTTCAGCAAGTCCGCCTGCATCTGAGCTGCTGCCGCACCTCTTGCACGCCAGACGATTTGCTGATTGGCTCTCGTATCAAAATTGCCGTTGGAGGCCTTCTTCCAAGAGGATAAACAATCATCCCATCGATCCATGGCCGCGATTCCGAGGGCTTCCAAATACCAACGATCGGTCCCGTCATACTTCATGGCGAGCTTCGTCCAGTACTCTGGCATTTCGTTCGACTTGTCTTCTCGCAATGCAACTGCCAACTCGCGCAAAACCGCTATGCTCGAATCTCCTAAGAGCGATGGGAAATAGTCTTTGGTAGTGAACTTCGCTTGCCTTGCGATTCGAATGCCAGTGATACGAACGTTGGAGTCTACATCCTTCGTGGCCAGTTGCACAACCTGTTTGACGTCACCAACCTTGCTGAGCAACCACAGCGCTCGCGCCCGCATGCGAGGGTTGCTATCCGCCGCGAGTCTATTGAGTTCGCTCACCGCGTTGCTCTTCATTTTCAACAGGGCTTGATATGCCATGAAGCGAACGGAATTGCATGGATTGCGAAGCGCCTCGACGGCGCCGGCG
>JANLUJ010000937.1:0-2511 GCA_031363425.1 Pirellula sp. | reverse complement strand
CGTGCTACTGGTACTTTTCAGTCTGCCGGTCGCCTAAATAAACACGATGGGGCATCTCGATCAACGTGTAAGTCGTCAGGCTGAGGACAGCCGGATCCACGTAGGTATCCAAAAACCGAACGAACCGCCGCTCAAGCAGGCGACGGCTCATTGCCTTTTCAAAAGGAGCCGAATATCGAACCGAGAACCAAGACAGCAATGGTCGCAACGACCGGAATCAATATCGTGATTGCAGCGATGTCCTTGTATCCCTGGCGATGAGTGACTCCGCAAATCAATAGCAGCGTAATGACCGCGCCATTGTGCGGAAGACTATCGAGGCCACCACATGACATCGACGCCACACGATGAAGCAATTGCGGATCGATCCCGACTGCTAGGGCTCGTTCATAATAGGTTTCACCAAATGTCTTCAGGGCAATACTCAATCCCCCAGATGCGGAACCAGTGATCGCAGCCAAGGTGTTGACGGCAATCGCCTCGGAAATCAAAGGGTTTCCGGGCGCAATTCCCGTCACGAACTTTTGCACTACTACGAATCCAGCCAACGACTTGATCGTGTTCCCGTACCCATATTCCGATGCGGTATTAAATAGGGGCATCAGCGATGACCTTGCCCCAACGGAGATAGCTGATTTCAACTTTTCGATGGATCGAAAGTGAAGCAAGATCGTGATCACCAGCGTGACCATTAATGACAAAATGGTCGACCAACTACCTATCACCCTACTTAACTCCGTTTTTCCAAATTGGTCTTCTGCGAGGTAAGCGGTTTCCCATGTTGGAATCACGACAAAGGAGAAAAGCATGTTGAGACTGATGGCGCACACGATAGGCAGAAACGCGCTCCAGGCAGAAGGCAACGTGCGCATAGAAGTCGCGGATCCGCCTTCAGGGGTCAATTCGTCTGTCGGAAGCACAAGACCGAATCCCTCGCCTTTTCTTCGCGCCTGAGCCACTCGCGAGCTTAGCCACCACATGCCCAAGGCGAACATGATGACCGCTCCGATGCACCCAAGGCCCGGGGCAGCAAAGGAGTTCGTCCGAAAGAACTGCATTGGAATCTGATTGTGGATTTGCACCGTACCCGGCAAGGAAGTCATCGTATAGGTAAACGCGCCAAGCCCGATAGTCCCGGGTATTAGTCGCCTCGGGATGTTTGCCTCGCGGAACAACGAACGGGTCATGGGGAACACGGCAAAGACGACTACGAAAAGCGATACTCCTCCGTAGGTCAGGATGCTGCAACTAAGAACGATCGCCAATATCGTGTGCTCAACTCCAACGGTTCGGACTACCCAGTCAGCAATCTTGGCAGCGGAACCGGACTCCTCCATCAATTTTCCAAAAATAGCGCCGAGCAAGAATATCGGAAAATAGTCTTTCACAAATTGGCCGACGCTACCCATAAAGATTTGCGTGTAAGATGCCAAGACTGGCAAATGGCCATCCAAAACAACTGCGACCAGCGCACACAAGGGCGCCAATACGAGAACGCTGACGTCGCGGTATGCTAGATAAATCAACAGTAGCAGCGACAACACTATTCCGGCAACACCCCACATACACTCAACCTTTATGTAGCATGGCCCCTTGGGCCGTGAAAACGCAGCATGCCCCCTTTGGCACTCACCACAATGTAACGCAATTGCGAGAGGATGTGGCAGTGCCGCTCCGCGACACTGAATTGCCAAGTCGCGGAGAAGCTATGTAGGAGTTGAGTTCAAGAAAAAATCCGGCACACTCGTTGGAAATATTCAAACACTTCATTCTTCAAAGAGGGTCTCACTTCGATATTCGAAATTCCTTGTTCGGAGTTCAATATTCGAAGGAGCCCGCAAGCGAGTGACACTTGGCCTGCGCCATTGCTTCAGACGATCGCCTTAATAATCAGCTTCCTCCGACCTGACGTGCTTAGCTGCGATGAGAACATACAGTGAAGGAACTACAAAAAGTGTAAATAGAGTGCCGATTCCCATACCAGCTACCAAGACGATGCCAATACTGTTTCTCGCTTGAGCACCTGGTCCGGTTACAAAAACCAAAGGCATGTGACCAAGTATGGTGGCGGCGGACGTCATCAATACCGGCCTCAAGCGAGTCTTGGACGCCTCGATTGCGGCGAGCCATTTTGTTCGTCCCTGTTCCTGCAGATGATTTGCAAACTCAACAATGAGGATTCCATTCTTGGCGACCAATCCAACCAGCGTTATCAAACCGACTTGAGAATAGATGTTGATCGTGGTCAGCCCTAGAAAAGTCAACGCCAATGCTCCGGAAATCGCCAATGGTACCGAGCCCAGCAAAACGATGAGCGGATCCCGAAACGATTTGAACTGGGCTGCTAAGACCAAATAGATCAAGACGATTGCGATGCCCAAAGTGACTGTCAAGGTCGAACCCTCTTTTCGAATCTGCCGTGATTCACCCGCATAGTCGATCAACGCGCCTTCGCCTGCAACCTCCCGAACGATTCTTTCCATGACGTTGAGTCCTGTCTCCTTGGTCAGG